>NZ_JAHDSX010000014.1:0-51650 GCF_020969955.1 Allobaculum fili
TCAATAGATTTTTAGAAAAAAGTGAAAAAACTCGAATCATTCGAGATTTGACTTGAAGAGTAGAAAAAAGACCACATCACTGCTTAACGCTGATGTGGTCTGAGAAATCTTAACTTAATGACATTGATGAGGCCTCAAACAAAAAAGACGATCGCTTTTAACAACTGGATCCGGAAAGATCCATTCCATCTTGTTTACGGCCTTCAGACCAGGGGGACTTTCATGAAAAAGTTTTTAATGGCGGCCCTTTCTACGGCACTTCTCATCAGTGCGGCAGGCTGCTCGAATCAAACGAAAGAAGAACCAAAGGTGACCGCCCTCAGCGTAATGGATACGGTCAACTCGAAAAATATCGTAAATTCCGAAAGCGACATGCGCCTTTGGTATCAGGTGAATCCGGCGCTGTTTACAGACCGGGCGACCGGGGCGGCCGGAACCATTTCCAGCATTCTTACCGATATCGAATACTTGTCGGACGGCGACATGGAGACGACTAACGATCTGAACATGAGCGGAATTCTGCTGACCAATCTCTTTGCGGTCGACGACCAGAACGCGCCAAAGGATTTTGTGACGATCGATCCCAATCTGGGAATCGATGACGATCTCTCTTCGCTTTGCAATCGCGGAGCAAGTCTGAACCTTCCGGTTATGGTTTCTCTGGAAATCGGCTATATTTCGCAGGAAAATGCGGATTTTAAAGCCATGTGCGATCTTGTGAATCAGAACCCGGATCATGAAGATCTCTTCAGTCTGAACCCGGATCTTTTCGACATGTTCTTTATTGAAAAGGACCACGGCGGACAGGACGGCTGGACCCAGATTGGAACAACGGCCTACTATTACCGTTCTCTGCCGCAGACATCCATTCCAAAACTCAACATGGGCAATATCAATGTCCGTGTACAGCTGCAGACCGGACTGCGCCATCTGATCAATCTTGGTGTCAGTGGGTTCTACATTCCTGATTTTGATGCCGTATTCGGTGAAAACCAGGAACAGGGCGCGGAATTCATGACCTGGATGAGCGAAAGCGTACAGGAAATGAACCCGAACGCCAAAGTCGTTTATTCGTATACAAACTGGAACGATGCGCTTGCGCCGATCCCCGCCTACAGTGCCTGCAAAGAAGGGGAAGGCGCACAGGGCATGATCGGCAAAGCCGTAACCGGTGCGATTCCAGCCAAGGATCTTGGTCTGTGGCTCGAGTCGGCGGTTAACCAGTCCAACGGAATGAACGCTTCCTTTATCAATTCCGACCAGAATTCTCTCGATCTGCTCAAAGTGAGCAGCCGCCTGCCGCAGTATAAAATGGCGCTGGCTTTGCAGATTATGACCAGCGGGCAGATCTTTATCCTTTCCGGCGATGAACTCGGCCTGACCAGTGAACAGACCGATCTGATTGTTGACGCTATTGAAATGCCGAAAGAAGACGAAGAAGAAAACACCGATTCCGAAACCAAAGGACAGGAAATCGATCTCGAATTCGCCTCGCTTTCCGAGCAGAAAGCGGACGGAAACTCGATTCTCAATTTCGTACAGCAGGCGATTAAGCTGAGAAACTCCTGGCTCGCCATTTCCGAAGGCACCACAACGTGTCTGCAGGATCTGTCCACTGATCAGGTTCTCGTTCTCGACAAGCGCCAGTCCAACTCGGAAGCGGTTCTGGTCTTCAACCTCTCTTCCAAAGAGGCGACGGTGGATCTTTCTTCCGTAAAGATCAACAGCCTGCCTGCGGAACTGGGCGGGGAACTGCTGACGGGCACTTCTCCCGTTACGCTTGAAAACAACATTCTGACTCTGCCGGCCAATTCCATGGCGCTCCTGAAATAAAAGAGGACAGCAGGAAAACAGGCAGGAAGCCAGAAGAAATTATTCGCAGCGAAAAATCGGACCGATTTTCAAAAGGAAAGCAGATGGCCAGATCGACATCGAACAGATCTGGCCATTTCTTTTGTCTGCACCCATGATATGTCGGACGAACGATGATTTTTGCATAAAGATTCATCCAAATGGATGTCCATTTAAATCGTACAATTCTTAGAATCCGATTTCGTAAGGGGAAATTCGGAAAATCATGTCGGCATACGGCGGTTTGCCGTTATAATTTGACTGACATCACAGCAATTTTTTAGCTGAATACCAATGGGAAAAAGAGGGGACTTATGTTATTTTTTCGAAACGATTACGGTGAAGGCTGCATAGAGCCTATTCTTGACCTGCTTAAACAGGCCAACGACGAATCCAACCCTGGATACGGCACCGATTCTTATTCCAAAAAGGCAGCCGAACTGATTCAGTCCAAACTGCCAGACGTACCTTCCGATATTCATTTCGTCGTTTCGGGTACGCTGACCAACATTGTCATGATTCGCCGCGTTCTTCGCGACTGGGAAGCCGTACTTTCGGTCGATACCGGACACATCATTGAACACGAAGCCGGCGCGATTGAAGCGATTGGTCACAAAATTATTTCTGTTCCAAATTCCAATGGAAAAATGACCGCCTCGGTTCTGGAAAAGACCGTTGAGCGCATGCGCAAGGATCCAAACTATCTGATTGAACCAAGACTGGTCTACATTTCCAACGCGACGGAACTCGGTACCGTCTATACAAGACAGGAGCTCGAAGCGCTGAGTGCTGTCTGCAAGAAAATGGGTCTGTATCTGATGATGGACGGGGCAAGACTCGGCGCCGCACTGATGAGCGGCATTGACTACTCTTTGAACGATATCGCCAAATGGGTCGATATTTTCTCGATTGGCGGAACGAAGAACGGTGCGCTTTTTGGAGAAGCGGTCGTTGTCGTCAATCCGGATCTGCGTCCGTATTTCCGCTACGTAGCCAAGCAGTCCGGAGCCATTTTAGCCAAGGGCTGGCTGATCGGCATGCAGTTTATCGGTCTGTTTGAAAACGACGCTTTTTACAAGAACGCGGGCTACGCCAATAAGCTGGGTGCGGAAATTCAGAACCGTGCCATTGAACTGGGCTATCCGCTGTTCATGAAGACGACGACGAACCAGATTTTCCTTGTACTCAACCGTTATCAGTTTGACTATCTGCGCGATAAAGTCGATTTTGAAATCTGGACATACTGGGATGACAACGTAGTTATTCGTCTGGTCACCAGCTGGCATACCTCGCAGAACGATGTCAAAACGCTCTGCCAGTATCTTGAACTGGCCATGAGCCGCTCCCGCCGCAATGACGAAGCCGTTCTGGCTGCCGAAGCGCAGGAAGAAACGCCTGAAAAAAGCCTTTAAGCCGACTTTATCGAAGTAAGGTATTGCTCATCTGATTATCAATTCATATCGCAAGTTCATCTGGCCGTATGGAAGCTTTTGCTTCTGTACGGCTTTTTCCATATGTGCAGGATCTCGTTTACGTTGATACAGATTGTACGGAAAAGCCGCACCCTGCGGCTGCGGATCCGGCTGCGTATACGATTTTCGCTCTCGGACCCGCAGCCTTTTGAACGCCAGGGAATCCCGGTTGAAGCCGAACGTTCAATCGGCTATCGTAGAAGAATCTTCTTTTTCCGACGGGCGTAAAACCGCCCGCGAAGGACCTGGCATGAAAAGATAGGAGCGGGTGATGGCGATGAAAGAAATACGAGAGTGGAGAGAGTGGGAAAACTGGCTGAATCAGGCGGAAAAAAGCGCGAACTGCGTCCTGAAAGCCGGGGTTCTGCTCATGTCTTCGGGTGCCGAGGTGTACCGCGTGGAAGAGACGATGAACCGTCTTGGCAATTCGATTCCCGGCGTCGACAGCAGCGAAAGCTACGTCATGGTTACGGGAATTATCTGCTCGGTGGAAATGGGCGGACAGACTGTTACGCGAATGGCCCGCATTCACGACACGTCTCGAAATCTGCTGGTGGTCAGTGCGGTCAATGAACTGAGCCGAAAAGCCGAATCGCATCACTATACGTGCGATCAGCTTCTCGAAAAAATCGAAGCGATTGAACATCTTCCCGATTATTCGTCAGGCTGGAAAGCGCTGTGGGGCGCGATTGGCGCCGCGGGCTTCTCCCTGTTTTTTGGCGGCGGATTTTATGAGCTGGGCTTTGTTTTTCTGATCGGTCTGATCGTTCGCTTCTTTTCCGTCGTCTGCGAAAAGATCCACATCAACAGCTATTTCGTAAACATGTTTCTCGCCTTTCTGACCGCGATTCTGGCGGTACTGTTTCATTGCCTAGTTCCGGAAGCGTCGCAGGATATTATGATCATCTCTTCGATCATGCTGCTGGTACCGGGTCTGATGATTACCAACGCGCTGCGCGACTCGGTTATGGATGAACCGCTCAGCGCCGTCGTCATTTTGATGCAGGCCGTACTGATCGCCTGCGCCATCGCCATCGGCGTTCTGATCGGTCTGTACGTGATGGAGGCACTGATATGAACGAACTGTTTGTCAAATGCCTCTGGGAAGGCTTCCTGGGCGCCGGACTGGCCACAATGGGCTTTGGCGTCCTGTTCAACGTCCGCTCGAAAAATCTTCTGCTGGCCGCTTTAACGGGCGCTGCAGGCGGTGTGGTCTATATTGCTCTTTCTTCTCTGAAATGGCCGGAAGGTCTGGCCAATTTCATGGCAGCCATGGTGATCGGCACACTCGGTGAAATTTTCGCGCGCAAATGTCGGACGACGGTGACGACCTTTACGGCTCCCGCTCTCATTCCGCTCGTTCCTGGAGGAACCGCGTACGAAATGATGGTGCAGTTTGCGACCGGAGAAATCGCGACGGGCATTACCAAGCTGATCTCCATGCTATCCATATCGGGAATGCTGGCGATGGGCATTCTGGTCGTTTCCACACTCACCCGCTTTTTCTTCTATTCCAAGCGACAGGTGAAAAAAACGCATGAAAAGCTTATGCGCGTCCAGCAGCAGCTGGCCGGTCAGGGAATTCGTCCAAAGACGAATGTACGCAAATCGGCTGCAGCTCTTATAGACGACGAAAAGCCGAAGGACGCGGGCGGATCAAACCCATGCTGCCCTGTGATTCCGGAAAATGAACTGGATCAAAATGTCTCCAATGCAAAAGAAAGGCATTTTCGGGAAGAGGATTTTCAGACATCCCAATATAAGATTCCTGAATTCAAAGACTCTTCCTCCAATTCCGACAACTGATTTACTCCATGCAATACCACTTGCCAAGTAGCCGTCCAAAGAACGTGAAAAGCCGCTTCGAAACGCGTCGAAGCGGCTTTTGACTGTTTATAGACAAGTTCAGCTGAGATCGAGTGGTCTGGCTTTCTGCTCTTCGCTCAGTTCCAGGTTGGAAATGTCCGTCCAGCCGAGAATGCTGTTTTTCTTGATCTGCGCCTTATGACCCCAGACGTTGACGAGATGAACGGTTTCGCCGGCATTGAGCGGCATTTCGTAGTTGGTGAAATTGCTGCCTTTGCCGTCGACGAGAAATTCATTGTCGATCCAGAAGCGGCGGTGCGCTCCCGGGGAATAGACAAGCGACTGCTTCTCGCGTTTTTCTAGAATCTGCAGCTCGGAATCCGCCCATGTGACATAATACGGCGCAAAGTTTTTCGGACGGGTCGTCCGTACGGCTTTGACCCGGTCGAGCAGATCGTCGCTGACGGTTTCCATATAGTTGCGGCTGATGATTAAAGCGTTGAGCTGTCCGGCAATTTTCACTGCGTTGCCGCCGTCGATGGAAATAATGTTTTTCTGATATTCGAGGCGTACAGAAAAATCGGCGCGTCGATGACAGTATTCGCTGACCGGCATATGACCGACCACGACGATATGGGAAAAGTGATGATCTTCTTCCTCAAAGTGATAGCGGGTCATGACATAGCGGAAATCGTCCGCGATCGTCTCTTCGTTTTCGATGCCGGAATGGGCAAAAATGTACGTCGGGGTAATAAGCACATGCGGCAGATCGTTCAGAAAGGAAAGCTCCTCTAAAAAGCCTTTTCGAATCGTGGCCGCCCACGAATTCATATCCTGTACGTCTTCAAACGGACCAAGATTCAGCTTTGCGGCCATTTCGTGAATCAGCGATTCTTTTCGGTTGGTTAAGACCTTTCGCAAATAGTCCAGACGATAGGAATACAAAACGTTTTTGGCTACAAAATCGCAGTTTCCCATGATCGCATACACTTCCGGATACTTGGACAGTTCCATGATGTGATGCAGAATGTCGAGATTCTGTGTTCCTTTTTCTACGAGATCGCCAAGGAGAATCAGCCGGTCTTCTCCCGGTTTGTACGAGCATTTTTCGAGCAGTCGTGTAAAGAGGGTGTCGTTTCCGTGCAGATCGGAAATGACGATGGTCCGTCCGTCAAAATCGTGCAGATGACGGATTACTGGCTTGCGGTTCATGAAACCAGAAACCTCAGAAAGGAATCCGCCAGACTTTCCCATTCCGCCTCATCGTGTTCGCCCAGAGGTTTGACATGAAATTCCATCCTGACGCCTTTGGAAAGCAGAATGTTGGCCAGTTCCGTCAGGCAGGCCGTTTCTCCGACGAACTCATGCGCGGTATTGCCTTCTCGTGCACCCCAGGAAAGATAGAGAGAACTCGGCGAGTGAATGTAAACCTGATCGGCACAATAGAGAAGACTCGAATCGCAGGGCAGAACGTACGGGGACAGAGCCACGGCTTTGGAGAAAACGGACGAGCAGGTGCACAGGGCGTAAATTGCCATCAGGCCGCCGCAGGACGAGCCGCCGATCCATGTGTGCCGGCGATCCTTGCGGGCAGGGAAGTGATGGTCGACGTACGGCTTGAGCGTATGGAGAATGAAGTCCATCGTCGCATCGCCTTTTCCGTCAATGCCTCCGCCAAATTCAGCATCATAAAAATCGAAGGGCGCGTATTCGGAAAGCCGCTCATTGCCTTCGTGACTGCATTCGATCCCAACGACAATAATGTCCTCTTCAAGGGCGTACAGATGGTTGAGCAGCCGCCACGAGCGGCCGTAGGTCGCATCTTCGTCGAAGAAGAGATTGTGTCCGTCAAACATGTAAAGGACCGGATAAGTTTTGTGACTGTTCATGTAGTCATCGGGCAAATACATGTGAATAGTCACATCGCGCTCGAGACTGCTGGAATAAAGATCGTATTTAATAATCATGTCGGTTAATCGTTTTTCGCAAAGGAGTCGATGAAGAACTCATTTCGCCTTTCAGGGGTAGTAAAACGCGCTTTGATCGTTACGTCACCCATTGCGCTCGCAAACGCAGGCGGAAGAACTTCTACGCCAATCAGTTCGCTGGCGTACTTGCTCATTAACATTTCTACCGAATTGAGATAGTTTACGCCAGTACGACGGCCGACAAAACCGGCCGAATACGGCGCGGTAAGGTCCATCTCAATCGAAGAGCCTAAAGTGACCTGCGCCCACAGACGGTAAATATCCTGATCGAACGAATAGTTGATCAGATCCGGACAGAAGCCGCCTGGCGGTCGGAAGTTCATTTCCAGCGCGCAGAGATCGCCCTTCTTTCCAAGGCCCGGCTGATCTTCGGTCAGTTCAAAGTATTCGCCGTGGAAAAAGCGGCTCTTAATGCCGAAGGCGTCGATCACGCTCTGCGCGATTGCGGCGCGTTCTGCGGGAATAGCAAAGTTGTAGTACGTTCCGATCGAATCGTGATTCTGAACGGAGTCCATGCAGTTGGAAACGTAGGACATGCCGCAAAGAAAGCGGATCTTTCCGTTCTTGTCGGCCAGACCGTCAAGGGTTGTAACATTGCCGGCGACAAACTGCTCGAGAATCATCTGCATCGACAGATGTTCGGCTTCCTGCCAGTAGCGTTCGAGCTCTTCCGGATTATGGATGTGCCAGGTATAGCTGGCGCCGACGCCATGATCCGGTTTTAAAACCAGATTGTACCCGTGTACCTCAGCAAAGCCGACCGCTTCTTCATAGGAAGTCGGCAGGATGTAGGGCGCCGTAGGGATGCCGGCTTTTTCGTAATACGCCTTCATGGCGGCCTTGGACTGGAATTCTTCAACCTGTGCCAGACTGAAGCCGGATTTCACGTTGAAATCGTCGCGCAGTCTTGCGTCCAGATCGAGCCAGGCTTCGTTGTTGGATTCGATCCAGTCGGGCTTGCCGTACTTGCAGGCGAAATAGGCGACGCCTTTGTACACTTCCGAATAGTTGTGAAAGGAAGAGACGCGATAGCACTCGTCCATGTACGCCTTGAGTTCCGGCTTGAGCGAATCGTAGTCCGTATCGATAATGCCAAGAACGCGAGCGCCCATTTCTTTCAGGCCCCGGCAGAACATCCAGTAGCTTTCCGGGTAGTTGGGGGAGATGAAAATAAAGTTTTCCAAACAGGGTTCTCCTCTCTTGTTCTCTCTTTTCTTAATCTTTCTTGTCTGATTTCTATATTGCCTTGGGAAAAAGAACAGGCTGCCTCAGCCTGCAGCGATTGTGAGGTCAGCGTTTTGTCCGTTTTCTTTCCGTTAAAAGAATGCCGATGATGGTTTTGGCATCATCGATTTCCCCATTTATAACCATTTCCAGCGCTTTATCGAAATCCATCCAGAACAGATGAATTTCCTCGTTTTCATCCGGATCCAGCCGGTTTCTGGCCGCTCTGGCGTTCTGTCCGAGATAGACGTGCAGCTTTTCGCTGTCGTAGCCGGGGGTCGGATAAAAGGAACAGAGCTTTTCCAGAGGATCGCAGACATAGCCGGTTTCTTCGTTAAGTTCGCGCATGGCCGTCTGTTCGGGTGTTTCGCCCGGATCGATCATGCCAGCGGGAATTTCGATCATGACCTCTCCGGATCCGGCGCGATGCTGCCGGACCAGAAGAATCTGGCTGTCTTTTAATGCGACAACGGCGGCACCGCCGACGTGACGGATCACATCGCGTTCGACTTCTTTTCCATTGAGGAGCATGCCGGTTTTGATCAGCGAGAAAATGGGTCCCTGATAGATCGTTTTTTCGTCCATAACTGCCTTTCTATCTGCTCTTTTCCTGAAACGGACGGGCTGTCTAAACTGGGCAGCCGGTCCGTTTTGCGGGGGAATTTGTTTTGCGCAGAATTGATTTCAGGATCCGAATGCTGATTATACAGAATGCAGACCGTGCACAGAATACCGGTTTGCGTTTTCTTTTTTCTCAGCCAGGGAATTTCTGCTGTTTTTCATTTTAAGTACTTTTTGATGCGTTGTTCATCCTTTCTGATTTTCTTTTGTACATAAGGCAGATTTTCGTAAAAAAAGCCGCAGGGAAAGGGATTTCCAAAAATCCCGTTTTCCCTGCGGCGTATGGTCTGAGGATGTCATTGAATAGGTCAGTCGACGGTATCGAGGAAGGCCTGCGTAATGGCCTGGGCGATTCGCGTCTGGAACTTGGTATCGCTCATGCGTTCATAATCCTGCGGATTGGTAATGTAGCCGACCTGAAGCAGAACGGCGTTGATGTCATCCGACTTTAAAATGGGGAAGGAATCGTAATGATCGGTATCGTGACCTTCATAGCGCGAGTAGCTGATCCGCTCCATTTCTCTGGCGATTTCTCTGGCCAGATCGTTGAGAACCGGCTTGTCGGGTCTTGTAAACAGGGAATAGCCCTGATGCAGGGAGTTGTCCTGATTGACCTGAAGTTCGAGAATGTAGTCCGCGCCGAGTTCTTTGGCTTTGTCCATGCGGGTCTGTTCGCATTCGTCCGTGCTTGAACAGGCGGGAACGTCGTCATACCAGCGGGAATATTCCACCCGGTAGCCGGCGTTTTCGAGCGCGCTGCCGATTGTCAGCGCCATCTGCATGAGCAGATCCTTTTCGCTCGTTCCGTTCTGGTTAATGTAGCCGGTATCCGTGCCTCCGCGGGCGGGATTGATGTAAATGAGCGGAGAGGACGAACTTCTTCGCGTATCGACGTCGTTGTTAGTACGCAGCGGCTGATTTTCGTCATAAACCGGAATCTGCGTACTTTCTGGTGAAAGGGAAGCCGACAGATTTGGGTCGATGACCAGCAAAATAAACAGTGCCGCAATCAGAAAGAAAATGGCGCGTTTCATGATCTGACTTCCTCCTTTCCTTACGCTGAATGCAAAGCGGGATCCGGCTCTGGCTCGTTCGCATTTCGCAAGATGGACCGGAATCGTATATAATCACAAAGTTATCGTCTGCTTAAAGCCTAGTCTGCAGACGCACGGATAAAAAACATGGATTTGGCTTTTGTTAAACCGAATTTCAATCTTAACAAAGCCGCTCTGGCTCTGCCACTCTTTCTCTAAAAATCTATCACGCCTGCAAGCCGAATCAAGTCTGCATGCCAGACGATACCGAGGATTTCCAAAAGGAAAGGGCAGATCCGCAAGCGCCGTACGTTTTAGATAAGAAACGCTTCGTATTTCGTTTCATTCTCGTTTCTTATTCGTCTCTTATTTAAAGGAAATAGGCTGTTCTGGCCTGCAGATATACTGGAAAGGAGCAAAGCGCATGGAATTTAAAGTCTGTCTCGATCAGTTTGAAGGACCGCTCGATCTGATGCTGCATCTGGTCCGCTCGTCTCAGCTCGATCTGTTTGAGCTAAATCTCGATGTGCTCGCCAGCCAGTACTGCGCCTACATTCACGAAGCGCTCAAGCAGGCGCTCGATGTCAGCAGCGAATATCTTGTCGAATTCAGCAGCCTTCTCGAATACAAGTCGAAAAAGCTGCTTCCCAAACCGTGTATCGAAGACGATCCGGAAAGTACGTACGAAGAAGATCCCGCCGAGCAGCTGGCCAGACGTCTGCGCGAATACGAAAAGTGCAAGGCGGAAGCCGAAGTTCTCGCAAGACTGTACGAAAAGCGGGAAAAGCGGCTGAGCCGGGAACCCTCCAGTCAGATCGACGAATGGGCGAGCATGGTCAGCGACGAAACGCCGCTTACGATTGCACCCAACGCACTCGCTTCGGCGTTTCTTCGCGTGCTGCGCCGTCATCAGCTGCTTCAGCCCTACCAGACGAAAGTCGAAGTCAAGGAGCTGAGCGTAGAAGAGCGCATGGCGCAGATTCTCAATATGGAAATTTTTACGCCCACGCCCTTCCGATTTGAGCAGCTGCTCGACAAAGTGACGACGCTTCATGAAGCGATCGTGACGTTTCTTGCGGTTCTCGAACTCGTGCACGAAGGCAGCGCGGCGGTCTTTCTGCAGGAAAAAGACGAAATCGAAGGCGATGCGAATACTTCCGAAGGAGAACGAGCGGACGGCTCTGGAAAGGACGAAATATGGATTCAGCAGGTACCAACGAATCATTAAAAGCGCTTCTGGAAGGGCTGATTTTTGTCAGCGGCGAAGAAGGCCTGACCCTTCTGCAGATTCAGTCGGTTCTCGACTGGTGCCAGCGTTCTACGCTTTTAGAAACGCTGGAAGAAATGCAGGCGGATACAAAAAAGGAAGCGCGCGGCGTGGAACTCGTCCGCTATGGCGGCAGCTGGAAATACGTCGCCAAGGAATCCGTCTATCCCCTCGCGCAGAAGCTCTATTCGAAAATTCAGAGCGCGTCGCTGACGCCGTCTGCCATGGAAGTTCTCTCGCTGGTCGCGTACCGGCAGCCGATTACCCGGGTGGAAATCGATGAAATCCGCGGCGTCTCCAGTGACGCTACGCTCAAAAAGCTCCAGGCGCGCGGGCTGATTGAAACGTGCGGCCATCTCGACACGATCGGGCGCCCGCTGCTCTATCAGGTCAGCGAATCATTTTTCGATACCCTGGGCATTTCCGCCCTTTCCGATCTGCCGGCGGTGGAAGTTGAACAGAAGGAAAGCTCTCTTTTTGAACGTGAAGAGGCACTTACAGTGGAAGATAAAGAAAAACAGCCGGAATCGGCGAACACTCCGCAGGCGTCAGACTCTTCAGAAGCCGCAGAAGAATCCGCTTCAAAGGCAGACCAGACGCCCGAGAGGCCGCAACAGGGTATTGTAGAAACAGACCAGACGAAAGAGACTTCGTCTGATCCAGTTTTCGAATCCAAATAAAAAAACCGGTGGATGCATCGGTTTGTCTAAATCTTAGCCGGACGCATCGAGATCCGATGCGCCGTTTGGCTTCATAAAAAACAGGAAGGCAAGATAATCATATGGAAGAACGTCTTCAGAAACTCATTGCCCAGTCCGGCATCTGCTCGCGCCGTAAAGCGGAAGAGCTGATTCTGGCGGGAAAAGTAAAAGTCAATGGAAAAGTCGTCACGACTTTAGGCACGAAAGCCAGCAGTTCGGACCGGATTACGGTCAATGGCAAGGCCATTTCCAAAGACGAAAAAGTTTACTATGTCCTCAATAAGCCGAAAGGCTGCATCACGTCCATGAAAGACGAAAAGGACCGCCCGACGGTGATGGACTATGTTCCCTCCGATGTGCGCGTCTTTCCGATCGGCCGTCTGGACTACGATACAAGCGGCGTACTGCTGCTGACTAACGACGGCGATTTTGCCAACAAGATGATGCACCCGCGCTACCATCTGCCCAAAACATACGAAATCAACTTGCAGGGCATGCTCAGCGAGGACGATGTCCGCAAACTGCGTAAAGGGTTCAGCTACAATGGCGAAACGTTTGCGCCGGCCAAAGTCTTCATTAAAAACAAGGACGTCACCCGCGATCGCATGCTCGTGGATCTGACGATTTATGAAGGCAAAAACCACCAGGTCAAAAAGATGATGGAAGCGCTCGGTCATGAAGTGCGCCGTCTGAACCGTTCGGCGTTCGGCTTTGTCCGTGTTGATGACATGCGTCCAGGCGAATGCCGTCGTCTGAAACGCTACGATGTGCGCAAGCTCGAAGCCATGAGCGAGCAGGGCGGAAACAGTTCAAAATGAAACAGATTTTTTATCCGCTCCCTTTAAATGCGGGAGACCTGGTCGAACTCGATGAAGCGACGGCCCATCATCTCTTTGATGTGCTGCGCACCGAGTCCAAAGAAGACGTCCGCCTCATTAGCGGACAGGAAGTGTATCTGGCCCATACCGAGCAGAAGCCGTATTTGCGCATTGAAAAAAAGCTCGAAAGCGCGGGCCAAAGCCAGGCAGCCGAACTGACGCTTTGCGCGGCGCTGATTAAGGCCGACAAGTTTGAATGGATGCTGCAGAAAGCAGCGGAACTTGGCGTAAGCCGCATCGTACCGTTTACGTGCGCCCGCTCGATTGTTCAGATCGATCCGAAAAAGGAAGCCAAGAAGCAGGCCAGATGGAATGCCATTCTTGAACAGGCCTGCCGCCAGTCCAACCGGACGAGCCTTGTGCATCTTGAACCCGTCTGCTCGATCAATCAGCTCGAAGCCTATAAAGGCGAGGTCAATGTCTGCGCCTATGAAAAAGAAGACGAACATCATGTGCTGTACGATGTCCTGAAAAATCCGTTTTCTTCGGCCTGCTTTGTGATCGGGCCGGAAGGCGGGTTTGCGCCAGGCGAAGCGGAACGCCTTGAAGAAAAAGGCTTTGCGCTCTGTTCGTTAGGTACCGGTATTTTACGCGCGGAAACCGCCGCGTGCTTCGTGCTTTCGGCTGCGCAGTATCAGCTGCAGGCCAATGCCGCCAAAGACGGTTCGTCTGCCCTTTAAGACGATTTTCCATCGGCTAATTCAGAATCAGACAGGCGCCTTCCGGCGCTTGTTTTCTTGCGGCCGCTGAAAGGAGAAACCCCTTTTCATGAATAAAACGTTTGAAATTGAAACCCTTGGATGCAAGGTCAATGAATATGAATCCGCCTATTATGCCGAACAGCTCGAAAAGGCCGGCTTTCGCAAAGTACAGCCCGGCGAAACGGCGGATGTGCTCGTCATCAATACGTGCACGGTAACCAATACAGCTGCCGCCAAATCCCGGCGCAAAATTCACCGGGTAAAGCGGGAAAATCCGCAGGCGGTTACCGCGGCGGTCGGCTGCTACGTACAGGTCAGCTCAAAAGAAGAGCGCGAAGAACTCGGCGTTGACGTTCTGATCGGCGCTGCCCATAAAGATCAGCTGGCCCAGATTCTTCTGGAAACCATGCGCCAAAAGGAAGAACAGGCGAATGAAAATTATTCTGCAGGACCAGATGCAGAGACGGCCTTCTCCTCCAGGGATGGCGTGGAGGATCTTGTGGAATCCTCACGCGATCTGACGCGCTTTGAATCGATGCCGATCGGTCATTTTGAAGGCCAGCACCGCGCCTTCCTCAAAATTCAGGACGGCTGCAACCAGTACTGCGCCTATTGTCAGATTCCATTAGCGCGCGGACCGGAACGCAGCCAGATTCCCGAGGAAGTCGTTAAGAGCGCCGTTTCCCTGGCAAAAAGTGGCCATAAGGAAATCGTACTGACCGGTATTCATACCGGCCGCTATCGCTTCCGCCAGACGGATCTCAGCCAGCTTTTAAAGCGGCTTCTGGAAAATACACCGGAAGACGTTTGCTATCGCATTTCCAGCATTGAAATTACCGAAGTCAGCGACGCGCTTCTCGATCTGATGGCTGAAAATCCGCGCATTCTGCCGCACCTTCATATTCCAATTCAGGCCGGCGATAACCGGACCCTCGCACGTATGAAACGTCCGTATACGGTCGAAGATTTTGAAAAGCGTCTCGAAGAAATCCGCGCGCGCATTCCGCACATTTCGATTTCCACCGATGTGATCTGTGGATTTGTGCAGGAAAGCGATGACGAATTTGCGACAACCGTAAAAACGCTCGAAGACTGCCGCTTTTCCTTTCTGCATGTGTTCCCGTATTCGAGACGCAAGGGAACCGCGGCGGATGCGATGACCGGCTTTATTCGCGGCGATATCGCCAAAGCCCGCACCGATCAGCTGCTCGAGCTGTCCGCAAGGCTGCGCGAAAAGGATATGGACCGCTTTGACGAGGCACAGGTTTTAGTCGAACGTGCGGACGCGAACGATCCAAACCGGTATCTTGGGTATACATCCCAGTACCATCCGATCCAGATTCTCAGCGAAACGCCGCTGAATGGCCGCGTAAATGTTAAAATGACGGAAATCCAGGACGGCCATTACCTCGCCGTTTTAAAAGAAGAGTAGAAGAAGAGTAGAAAGGGATTTATGAGACTTTCAAAAATGTTCAAGGATACCCCGACCATCAACATCGAAGGGCTGTCCTTCGATACGCGAACGATTAAAAAAGGCGATATGTACTTCTGCCTGCCCGGTCTGTCGAGCGACGGTCACGACTATATCGATCAGGCGATTGAAAAAGGCGCCATCGCGATTGTGCATTCCAAGCCGGTTGTACCGTCGGCTGCCGGCGTAGTCTATATCCGTGTAGACGATACGCTCGACGCGATGAATCAGGCGGCGCGGATTTTCTACAACCGTCCAAGCGACGATCTGCGCATGTACGGCGTGACGGGAACGAACGGAAAGAGTACCGTCACCAACATTATTCGCCACCTCAGCCAGCCGCAGACCCCCTGCGGCTATATCGGAACCATTGCGATTTCCTATGGCGACAAGACGCTCGTGCCGGAACTGACGACGCCGGACGCGATCACGCTGCAGCGTCTGCTTCGCGATATGGTCGACGCGGGCATGAAAGCCTGCGCCATGGAAGTTTCTTCGCACGGCCTGGCGCAGAAGCGCGTGAAAGGCATCGATTTCGATGTGGCAGTCTTTACCAACTTCACCTACGATCATCTCGACTTCCACGGAACGATGGAACGCTATTTTGAAGCCAAATCCCTGCTGTTTTCCAGGCGTGTAAAAAGCGAAGGCGTCTCCATTCTCAACGCGGACGATCCGAAATGCGCGGATCTGGCTGCGCTCAGTGCGGCTCGCGTAAAAACGTACGGCATCAATTCACCGGCCGACTACCGCGCGATCAACGTCGTGCTCACGAGCACATCGACGTCCTTTGATCTCGTGTACGGCTCCAAAACGTATCCGGTCGTTTCCAACCTCGTCGGCGATTTCAACGTAGCCAACCTTCTGGCAGCCATTGCGGCGGTGCACGAAAGCAGCGATCCGCAGTCCCTCGAAGAAATTCTGACGAAAACCGCGAACATTCCGCAGATCGCCGGACGCATGGAGCAAATCAAGGAAGGTCAGAACTTCAATGTGATCGTCGACTTCGCGCATACGCCGGACGGTCTGGAAAAGATGTTCCAGTTTGGCCGTTCCATTACCAAGCCGGGCGGATCGCTGATCGCCGTCTTCGGATCGGCGGGCAAGCGCGACAAGCCCAAACGCAAAGTGTTCGGCGAACTGGCCGATCAGTTCTGCAGCATGGTCTATCTGACCGAAGACGACCCGCGCGATGAAGATCCAAAAAAAATTGCGGACCAGATTCGCGAAGGCATGAAAAACGTACCGAACGTTTTTGTTTCTGACCGCTATGAAGCCATTCGGCAGGCGATCGAAGCCGCCAATGAAGGCGATACGGTTCTCATTCTTGGAAAAGGGGATGAACCCTTCATGTACTATGAAAACGGACGCGGCCCATGGGTGGGCGACAATAACGCCGCCAGAGAGTGCCTCAAGCGTCTTCAGGGTGAAACCGTCGACGAAGACTAGCACTCTTTTCCGCATCAAAACCGAGAATTCAATCCACCATACAGAGGATGACGAAAAATCGTGATCCTCTTTGTTTTTGCCAATCCTGCCATTCGGTCATTCTTCTGGCGAAATCGTGAAATCCTTTCTACTATGTTTAAACAGCGCGGACCCAGGCAGGCGGGAACGCGCTGATTTTTTATGTTTCGATATCGGATAGCGTTAGAATCCGCATAGACGATCCGGATTTTGGCAGTCCGCCTGGATCCGGAATACACGCGGCGACTAGGCAAAACTCCATGAGAAAACCTGGAGAGGCGGCGCCTCGGCCGCAGCGGAAATTTTCACATTTTTGAACGTTATCAGTTGAAATCTTTTCGTAGTCACCTATAATAGTGAATGTGATTCAGGAAGGGGGGTTGTAGTATGCCAAAAGTAGTTGTTAAAGAAAACGAACAGCTGGATGACGCACTTCGTCGTTTCAAACGTCAGGTCTCCCGCAACGGTACCCTTGCTGAGGCCCGTAAAAGAGAATTCTATGTTAAACCGGGCGTTAAGAAGAAACTGAAATCCGAAGCTGCACGCAAGGTTCGCCGCGGCAAGTAATGCCAAACAATCTGCTTAGAAGCAGATTTTTTTTTACGAATATTTCATTCCGGTTTGCTTGAATAAAGCGAAAACGCCCAAAAGGAGCGGACGGATCCAGCAGGTTTGACCCCGCGCGAATTCGATTTTCGGCTTTTTAATGCAAGAAGGAACCAACCTCTGGCCGATCGGATTAAAATCGGCTTGAGTCCATAACAGGCTGCGGTCTGAAAAGGAGATTTTTATGGAAAAACTTCTCGATTGTTCCGAACTGCCCTATGACATTCTGGTCGCTCTGCCCGGATTTCAGGATGCCAATTTCAAAGTCATTGAAAAGGCCTTTCCGGTTCAGATTTTTCTGAAAAACCAGACGCTGAAAATTGTCGGTTCTTTGGATGCGGCGATTGAGAAAACCGAACAGGTTCTCGATGCCATGGTACAGTCGCTCGATCGAAACGGGCACATCGATCTTGATGAGGTGGAACGCCTCTGCTTCCTTTCCTCCAAGGGACAGACCGCGCTGATTGTCGACGGCGCAGAAGAAGCACCGATTGCCCGTACGCGCGCCGGAAAGCTTATTTATCCGCGCACGCCTCACCAGAAGGAACTGGCGGAAGCATTCCGCAATGAAAAGATCATTTTCGCCTCGGGCGTAGCAGGTACCGGAAAAACGTATCTGTCGGTCGCGTTCGCGGTCGATCAGTTCAAAAAGGAAAAGATTTCCAAGATCATTCTGACCCGTCCGGCGGTCGAAGCCGGCGAATCCCTGGGCTTTCTGCCTGGCGACATGAAAGAAAAGGTCGATCCGTATCTGCGTCCGCTCTATGACGCGCTCAACGAAATGCTGGGCGCGGATACAGTCGAAAAGCTGCAGGAAAAGGAAATCATTGAAATCGCGCCGCTTGCCTTCATGCGCGGCCGTACGCTCAACGACGCCATCGTCATTCTCGATGAAGCGCAGAATACCACAAAAGCGCAGATGAAGATGTTCCTGACCCGAATGGGCAAAAACTGCCGCATGATCATTAACGGCGACGTCTCGCAGATCGACCTGATCCGCAAGGAAGATTCCGGTCTGATCGACGCCTGCAAAATTTTACAGGGCATTGACGGCATTAAAATCCTGTACCTGGATCAGAGCGATGTCGTACGAAATCCTCTGGTACAGAAAATCATTGAACGCTATGAAAACAGCGCCCGCTAAGCCGGACGCTTTTTCTTTGGATATCCGATTCTGGCCTGCGGCCTCTAGGTCAAACCAAAAACGGTGCAAGG
This sequence comes from Allobaculum fili, assembly GCF_020969955.1. Taxonomy (NCBI): domain Bacteria; kingdom Bacillati; phylum Bacillota; class Erysipelotrichia; order Erysipelotrichales; family Erysipelotrichaceae; genus Allobaculum; species Allobaculum fili. Next base: position 18,303 of record NZ_JAHDSX010000014.1, read on the forward strand.
TCAATACGGATACAATGAAAGCACTAAGAAATGTCCTTTGTGAATTCTTATCTCATCCGATTTGTACAGGACATTGTTCAGAAACAGGAGGGATTTGAAATGGAATCCAATACTGAAACGGTTCAAAATGAAAATCCGATTCTCGGAGCGGTTATGGTCTGTCATCCGCCCATTATCGTGCCCAACGTAGGGCAGGGGGAAGAGCGCCGCATCCAGGACATTACAGACGCCTATGAGCAGGCGGCTGCAGAAATCGGCGCGATGAACCCGGACACGGTCGTCATCATCTCGCCGCACGCTCCAAGCTATTTTGACTACATTCAGCTGACTTCGCCGAAAATTTCCGGAGGCGATCTGAGTCAGTTTGGCGATCACGAAGATCACTACATTATCGATAATGACGTTGAACTCGTACAGGAAATGAGCCGGCTGGCCGAAGAACAGAATTTCCCGATGGGGACGCTTGGACAGCAGGGCGGAAACCTGGATCACGGAACCGTAGTTCCGCTGTACTTTCTCAATCCGCAGATCGGCCACCATACCCGGATCGTTCGGATGAGCATTGGCGGACTCAGTCAGCTCGATCATTACAAAGCCGGCAAAATTCTGGCCCAGGCGGCGAAAAACCTGAACCGGAAAGTGGCGGTTGTCGCTTCCGGCGATCTTTCACATTGCCAGAAGGAAGGCTCCAGCTACGGCTTTAAAGCCTGCGGTCCGGTGTATGATGCCAAAATCATGGACGTCATGGGCAAAGGCGATTTTAAGACACTCGTAGAAATGCCGGAAAACGAAGCCGAAGATGCCATGTCCTGCGGTCAGAAACCGTTCTGCGTTATGGCCGGCGCATTAGACGGTCTGATGCCAGAGTCGAAAGCCCTCGCGCACAGCGCGGAATTTGGCGTGGGCTATGGCATCTGCACGTATACCCATCTTAAGGAAGAGGAAAGCCGCAAGCTGGAAGAAACGATTGAAAACGACTTAAAAGCCAGACGGCACGCCAAGCGGATGAAAGAAGATGTCTACGTTCGGTTTGCGCGCAAGAACATCGAATCGTTTGTTCGCGACGGCAAGACGGTCAGTCTTTCCGCCCACAGCGGTCTGCCCGAAGAAATGTTAAAGGACCGTGCCGGTGTCTTTGTTTCTATCCATGAATTTGGAAACCTGCGCGGCTGCATCGGAACGATTGCTCCGGTTCATGAAAATATTGCCGCGGAAATCGCGGCCAATGCGGCTTCCGCCTGCTCCGCGGATCCGCGTTTTCCAGCCGTTCGTCCTGACGAACTCGATTACCTGGACATTAACGTCGATGTTCTGACCAAACCGGAACCGTGTACGAAAGACCAGCTGGATCCGAAAAAGTACGGCGTCATCGTCCGTCAGGGTAATAAACGGGGCGTTCTGCTTCCGGATCTGGAAGGCGTAAACAGCGTGGACGAGCAGATTTCCATCGCCATGCAGAAAGCCGGCATTCCGGCGCATGCAGACGATGTCGAACTGGAACGTTTTGAGGTCGTACGTCACGTATGAAATGCGACGTCTGCTTCCGGAAATGCGATCTGAAAGACGGCCAGATCGGGTTTTGCAAGGGGCGGGAAAATCGAAACGGTAAAATTGTTCCCCGCAATTACGGCCGCATTTCTTCCGCGGCGCTCGATCCGATTGAAAAGAAGCCGCTTGTCGATTTTTACCCCGGCAGTCTGATTCTCTCGGTCGGCAGCTACGGCTGCTCCCTTCGCTGTCCGTTTTGCCAGAATCATGAAATCAGCCAGCAGGATCTGGAAGGGCAGTGTGAAACGGTAACTCCGCAGCAGCTCGTCGACAAGGCCCTTTCTCTTGTGCCGTACGGCAATATCGGCATCGCCTTTACGTACAACGAACCGCTGATCGGTTACGAGTTCGTACGGGACAGCGCCCGGCTTGCCAAAGAGAACGGTCTTAAGACCGTCCTGGTCACTTCGGGAAATGCGTCCGAAAAAGTGCTCGATGAACTGCTTCCGTATATCGACGCCTATAACATCGATCTCAAGGGATTTACCGACGACTATTACCGCTACGTCGGCGGAAATCTGGACATGACCAAATGCTTTATTGAAAAAGCCGCTAAGGCGGCCCATGTCGAACTGACGACGCTCATTGTTCCTGGAAAAAACGATTCCGTTGAGGATATGGAACGCATGGCCAAATGGATCGCTTCGATTTCGCCGGATATCGTTTTGCATCTCAGTCGGTATTTCCCCCGCTATCACGAAAAAGAAGACCCTACGCCGATCGAAACCTTGAAAAAACTGCAGAATACTGCGAAGAAATATCTGAAAACGGTCGTTCTCGGCAACGTCTGACACGTTAATTAAGTATTAAATTCAGATAAAGAAATCATCTCAAAAAGACACGAAAAAACCGGGTTCCCGTAAGAAGAATCCGGTTTATAAAATGGGTGACAAATGATCTAGTAAACGTAAGGATTGGCCAGGTCGCGACCTCTGCCGCGGCGGGGAATCAGGGCTGTGATTTCGTCGTGGTCGTATCCAACCGCCATGCTGCGTTCGGAAAGAAGAATCGGACGCTTGAGAATGGACGGATTTTCGTGGATGAAACTGGTCAGTTCAGAGATCGTCATATCGTCAATTCTTCCGTTAAGCAAAGCATAAGTCTTGGAACGGGTAGAAATGATGTCCTCTGTTCCGTTTTCGCAGCGGGCCATCAGATATTTAATCTCCTGCTCGGTCAGATCAGACGAGAAGACGTTTTTTTCAATATAATGAATATGATTTTCATCGAGCCATTTTTTGGCTTTTCGGCAGTTTGAACAGCCGGGGGAAGTATAGAACAATACGGTATTATTCATACGGCTGAATTCAGCTCCTTTCTTAGAGTTCTTAACAGCGAATTAATCCTATCCAAAGGGTAGGCAAGATACAAGACCGATTCAAATTTCACTTTGAAAAACCGCAATTTTAAAGATGAAAGCGCTCCGCATTTTTAAATTACGGAAAATTGTGTGATAGAGTGTTTTATTCACCCTCAGAAAACGATCGTAAGGGAATCGTTTCCTTCTTTATATAAGCGTCTTTTTTCGAATCTTCTACGATCAAAGAGGCGGGTCAGATTGTACCTGTCCGAAAAAGTGATATATTAACAAAGTAATTTTTGAAAGGATGAATTATGGGAAGACATTTTGAAGTGCGTGCAGCAGCCATGGCCAAAACTGCCGCCGCCAAAGCAAAGGTATACTCCAGATACTCGAAAGAAATCTTAGTGGCCGCAAAGAGCGGTGTCCCTGATCCCGATATGAACCAGGCGCTCAAAAAGGCAATCGCCCGCGCCAAGGCTAACTCCGTCCCCTCCGATGTCATCAAACGTGCCATTGATAAAGCAAAATCCTCTGCGGATGAAAGCTTCTCGGCAGCTCGTTACGAAGGATTCGGCGCCGGCGCCGGCTCCACCATCATCGTCGACTGCCTGACTGACAACGCCAACCGCACTATCGCAAACCTGCGTGCCTGTTTCAACAAGTCCCATTCCAAAATGGGCGTAAACGGATCCGTATCCTTCGGCTACGAAGATCTCGGCGTCATTGTTGTTCCGTTTGAAGACGAAGATGCCATGATGGAAGCCATGCTCGAAGGCGATATCGATCTGCGCGATGTGGAAGTGGAAGACGGCTACATGACCGTTACGGTCGATCCGACTCAGCTCGATGAAGCCAAGGAAGCCATCGATAAGCTGATTCCGGATGTAAAATACGAAGTTCTCGAACGCCGCATGGTTCCAAACGAAACCGTTGAGCTCGAGGGCGAAGATCTCGAACTGTTCCGCCGTCTGCTGACTCTGCTTGACGAAGTCGATGACGTACAGAACGTTTACCACAACGTATCCAATATCTAGTTTTCAAGGAAAACAGAGTTTAAACGGCTTTTCCATCGGATTCTCACGGCCTGCGTCCGGAAATTCGGCTTGAAAAAGCCGTTTTTATATTGCTCGAATGGTATGTCCGCTTATTGTTGAAGCGGAAGCAAAGGAACACGACGCAGACGGGAAAATTTCCGCTTCTGCGGCGTGTTGCTGCATATTCTGCCTGCGGCATGGAACTGAGCTCTGATCCTGAGGGCAGGAGTGTACGGCTTTACTTCTGGTCTTCGACTTTTTGCCAGAGCCGGTCTTCCTTGCGGTTGGTCAGCGCAAGCTGAAAGTTTTCTTTAGCCATCGGATAGTGTGCATACAGCTCGTTTAAAAGCTCCTTCATTTCCTGACGCTGTGAATGGCCGTCGTTTGGACAGACGGGTTTCACGGCAGGAATCTCATTGTCCCGGCACGCTTTGATGATTTCTTCTTCCGTGGCGTAGACGAGCGGACGAATGAGCGTAACGTCCGTTCTGGACATGTACTGGCTGGGCGAGAAGCAGGCGAAGCGTCCGCCGTGAATGAGATTGAGCAGGATGGTTTCCGTCGCATCGTCGGCATGATGACCGAAGACGACTTTATTGCAGCCAAGCTTTTTGGCTTCTTCGATGAGTGTTCCTTTTTTGAGCGTGGAACAGAGCGAACAGGAAATCCGATCGCCCTGCAGATTTTCGGGAAGATTTAAAATATCGAAAATGCGGGTGTCGACAATGTGAAGTTCAAGATTGTATTTCTCGGCGAATTCTTTCATGAGCTCGGTTTCCTTGCTGGAAAAGCCGACGTCGATATGAATCGCGCAAAGGGAAAAATCCTTTCCCTTGAATTTCTGATACATGCTCAGCGCCAGCCACAGCAGCATGGAATCCTTGCCGCCAGAAAGAGCTAGGGCGAGCATATCGCCAGGTTCAATCAGGCGAAAGTCCTGATCGGCCAGGCGGATTTTTCGAAGTAGAGTCTGCAGTTTCATAAATATGGGTTTGTGTTTAACCTTTCGGGGAAAAGACAGACGGCAGGCTGCCCGAGCGGCATACGGCAAGGTCGCATGTGCCCCTTGAATGCTTTCCTGCATGGAAAACGTCACCAGCAATTTTTCGCAAATGCAATGGCTGAAGGGAGGGTGCGGAAAGGGGACAGGTCTGTCTGTTTTGATGTTTGTTCGGAATTGCTTAAAATAGCGGTATGGATGGAATTCTTGTAATCAACAAGCCGGCGGGGATGACGAGTTTTGATGTCATTGCCAGGCTTCGTAAACAATATAAACAGAAAAAATTCGGCCACGCCGGCACTCTGGATCCCATGGCTTCCGGCGTTCTGGTCGTTCTCGCCGGCAGAGCCTGCAAGCTTCTGCCGTTTTTAAAAGATACCGATAAAGAGTATATCGCGCGCTGCGAACTTGGCGCTTCTTATGACACCGATGACATCACCGGAAAGCTCGAAGCGATTCGCCCGGTCACTCTGGATTTTGATGTGCAGAGTCTTCTGGATTCCTTTAAAGGCGAGCAGCATCAGCTCGTTCCCAAAGCAGCAGCTAAAAAGGTGGACGGAAAGAAGCTGTATGAATACCTGCGAGAAGGTAAGGAAGTCCCCAAAGTGTATTCGGATATTACCATTTACGATATCCGTGCCCTGGATGCGCCCCAATGGATGGACGATTTCGTGACGCTTGCTTCTGAAGAAAAGACAGAAGCAACCGAGGGGGAAGCGGCTGAGAAGGAACAAAATGAACAGATCGAACTGGAGGAAAGAGAATCCGTTCAGAAAGCGGATTTCTCGTTCTGGGTTTCATGCTCTTCCGGTACGTACGTTCGCTCCATCTGCCGGGATTTTGGCGTAAAGAGCGGAAACCTCGCCGCAATGAGCGCCCTGCAGCGAACAAAAGCCAACGGCTTTACGATTGAAGAAGCCGAAGACTTAGAAGCACCAGAACATACGCTTTATCCGATGGACCGGCTCCTGGATCTGCCCAAAGTCGATTACGAAACACCGGACGATATTCGAAACGGAAAAACGATCCATTTTCAAAGCGAATACGATCAGGTTCTGATGATGGACGGAAACGAAGTTCTCGCCATTTATACGCGAAAATTCAGGGACCGGGATCTGTTTTCCTGTACAAGGGGGCTCTGGCAATGAAAAGCATACGCATAGAATTCGATCAGATTCCGGCTTTAGAGAAAAGCGTCTGCGCCCTTGGCTATTTTGACGGCGTCCATCGAGGACACCGGCAGCTGATGGAGACGGCGATAGCCAAAGCCAAAGCCGCCGGAATACAGAGTGCCGTCCTGACGTTTGATCCGGACCCCTGGCAGGTGCTGAAGCCGAATGCGGATCTGCATCATCTAAGCGATCTCGAAGACAAGGCGATGATTCTCGAGTCGATGGGCATCGACTGCTTTTACATCGTGAACTTTACCCGGGAATTCGCGGGCCTTTCCAACGAACAGTTCCATCAGTTTTTAAAGGATCTGAACATTACAGAAGTCGTCTGCGGCTTTGACTACACGTACGGGAAAAAGGGAAGCGGCAATATTGAAACGCTCAGAAAGGACAGCGGTCTTCCGGTCGATGTGATCGAACAGATCAGCGATCACGAAGAAAAAATTTCCTCCAGCCGGATCGAAGCGCTGATTCGCGAAGGCAATGTGGAAGAAGCCGGCGAACTGCTCGGCTATTTGTACACGATGAAAGGCACGGTGGAATCGGGCTTTCAGCGCGGCCGCAAGCTTGGCTTTCCGACCGCCAATCTCTCCTTTTCCAAAGAAGAGCTCTGCCCGGCTTCCGGCGTGTACGCAGGGTATGTTCTCGTAAAGAATCACGCGTACAAGGCGATGATCAATGTCGGCACCAATCCGACGTTTAACAACCGGGAAAAGACGATTGAAGCCCATCTGTTTGACTATTCCGGCTCCCTCTATGGCAAAAAAGTGCGCTTTCTGTTCGCCAGGCGCCTGCGTTCAGAAATCCGCTTTGCGAGCGTAGACGATTTAAAGGAACAGCTCAGGCGGGACGAGAAGGCATCTTTAAAGGCACTAGCGTTGCCGGATGCCCGTCTGGACCATACAGTTAATTTATGGAGTTTGGATGGGCTCGATGGTATACTTGAACCGTGAAGTCAGGTGAAATTATGTCAAATCAAACTAGTGCAATGAAAGTAACGGACCAGTACGGCTCGATCGTATACAACCGTTCCGTTTTTTCTGCAATCGCCCGCAATGTGATTGATGAATCGAAAGACGTTGAAGTCGCAGAAAGCTCCAAAGTATTCCATGCCGACAAGCTTTCCTGGATTGAAGACGGAAAACTGTATATTTCCATTCCCGTTCGGCTTGGCGTAAATGCCAATGTTACGGATTTATGCGCGGCCCTGCAGAACAAGATTTACGAAAGCATTGAATACATGACCGACTACAAACCAGAATCGATTGAGATTCAGGTCGTCGGATTTATCTTTTAGGGAAATCGGCGGATTTCCCTTTTTTTGAAAGGAATACAAGACACTATGAAACAGAAAAAGACCCTGGCCGATGTTGAGCCGATGAGCCCGGAAGAACTCGAAAAAGGACTTTCGAATCTCTCTCCGTTTATTTATGACGCCATCAAGGATCGACTCGACGAAATTCCTGTGGAAATTCAGGAAGCGCTCGTACAGAAAATTCCGCTGAGCACCGATCTCATGCTGAAATACGGCATCCCGTTTAACCGTCACCAGATGCGCATTATCGCGCTGAAGGCGATCTATCAGAATCTGCTCGTCGGAACCGATATCCGCAAGGCGCTCTTTGATCTGCTTCATGGCCATAACGCCATTGACGGCTACCTGTATGAGCTTTCCATCGGCACTATGGAACACAAGGACGAATACATCGAACTGCTCTCCTCCAAGCTGCGCAGGGACTGGACCTGGAACCGCATGCCGGTTATTGAACAGGCCATCCTTCTGATGAGCACGCAGGAAATTCTGGAAGGAATCGCCCCGAAACCTGCGGTCATCAACGAAGCGATCACGCTTTGCAAGGAGTACAGCGAGCCCGGTTCTGCCAAAATGGTGAATGCGATTCTTGATTCGCTGAAATGAAAACTATAAAAGTTTCCCAGCTGGTCACGCTGGTCAGTCAGTTTCTGACGTCGAAAGTCCATACGGACAGCGTCATGATTTCCGGCGAACTTTCCAACGTTCGCTATGTCAGCGGCCACTGCTACTTTGATCTTAAGGATGAAGAAGGACAGCTTTCCTGTACTCTCTGGCGCTCGAATGCGAGCCGGGTAGGATTTACTCTCGAGGACGGAATGGCTGTCCTTGTTCATGGAACGCTCGATCTTTACGTAAAGCGCGGTCAGCTGAAGTTCAATGTCGACCATGTAGAACTCGGCGGCATCGGCGCGCTCTATCTGCAGCTTGAAGAGCGCAAGAAACGACTGGCTGCCGAAGGTCTTTTTGATCAGGGCCGCAAAAAGCCAAGACCCGAGGAAATCAATAAAATCGCGATCGTAACGGGCAAGACGACCGCCGGCCTGCAGGATGCCCTGAAAACCATCCGTCTGCGCTGGCCGATGCTTCAGGCCACCCTGTTTCCCGCACCGGTGCAGGGAAATGACGCCCCGCCCAAAATTGTTGCGGCGCTCAAAGAAGCCGATGCGGCCGGCATGGATGCCGTTCTGCTCATTCGCGGCGGAGGAAGCTTTGAAGATCTCTTCTGCTTTAACGACGAGCAGATCGTCCGTACGCTCGCAGCCATGAAAACGTACACCGTCACGGGCATCGGCCATGAAATCGATACGTCGCTGGCCGATCTGGCCGCCGACCATCGTGCTCTGACGCCAACAGCCGCGGCGCAGTGGGTGACGCCCGATCAGAACGAAGTACGGGCCAGACTGGATGTGCTCACGCGCCAGATGGAAGAGCGGACACGCCGCCTGCTTCAGGTCAGCCGGCAAAATCTCCTGTATCTGGTCGGCTCTTCGCCCCTGTCCAATGTGCAGGGCTATCTGGAAACGCGAAGAGCACCCCTCAATGTGCAGATTCAAAAGCTTAACGGTGCCTTTGCGGCCATTCTGTCCAGCGCGCAAAGCCGTCTGGAAAAAGCTTCAGCCTTTTTGCCGGTCGAAATGGAAAATCTTTTGCGCACGCAGAAAAACCGGCTGTCGAGCACGACGTCCGCGCTCTATTTTGCAGCGCCCGTTCATCGCATTACTCTGATGCAAAATGAGATCGGCCAGAACGTGCAGAAAATGGAAAAAGCCATGGACTGGCACTATGAACGCAGCCGCAGTGCGCTTGATAAACTGGACGCGCTTTTGCAGGCGCTCTCCGTAGAGCGTACGCTTGAACGCGGCTTTTCCATCGTCCGCCAGAACGGACACGTTCTCTCTTCGGCCGATTCGCTCAAAGCCGGCGATTCGCTTGATATCCGCTTTGCGAGGGGCTCGGCTGTATCCGTGGTTCAGTCGGTTTCACCGGATCTGAAAACGGAAGGCGAAGCGCCGGACACGGATCAGTAAAAAACGCCTGGGTTCATCCCAGGCGGCAAAGGACATAAAATTTCTGAAAATAGCGTTTAAACCAAACGTCTTTGCACAGTAACCGGAAGATTCGGTTCAGTCCTCTGGATCGAATCGTTTCGTTTCCCATACAGAAAGGAGCCATACTGCCATGGTTCAAAAAACGACAGCGATCCCGGCACCGCTCGATGCCCAGGGTCAGCCCATGAGCTTTCAGAAAGCCATGAAGCGCCTGGAAGAAATTGTTAACCAGCTCAACGATCCCAATCTCGATCTGGAAACCGCGCTTGTTCTTTACAAGGAAGGCCTTCAGATTTCACAGTTCTGCTCGCAGCAGCTCGATCAGTTCCAGATGGAAATGAATCAGCTGAGCGCTCAGGCCAATCGAGGAGACGTCCATGAAGCCTGAACTGGAAACGTGTAAACAGGTGCTGGAAAAGCGCCTGGACGAAAGCATTGCCGCTTTAGAACCGTCCCGGATTCAGGAAGCCATGGGGTACGCCCTACTTGGCGGCGGCAAGCGGCTTCGTCCGCTGCTGCTCTTTGCGGCCCTTGAGGCGTATGGTCTGGATCCCTTAAAAGGTCTGGATATGGCGTGCGGCATTGAAATGATGCATACATACTCGCTCATTCATGACGACATGCCGGAAATGGACGACGACAGGATGCGCCGCGGCAAACCGTGCACACACATTCTGTTTGGAACGGATGTCGGCCTTCTGGCAGGCGATGCCCTGCAGACGCTGGCCTTTGAAATGGCCGCAAAGGCGGAAAATCCAAAAGATGCAGCTGCACTCTGCCGCCTGATGGCGCAGAAAGCCGGCGCCAATGGCATGTGTCTCGGACAGGATCTCGATTTGTGGAGTTCGGCTTCGGATGACGAAAGCCTGGAGCAGCTCGTGCGCATTGAAACGCTCAAAACCGGCTGTCTCTTTCAGCTGCCGCTCAGTTCAGCCGCTCTTATTGCGGATCATGAAGAAGATCTGGACGCGTGGGATGAAATCGGCAGGGAACTCGGCATTCTTTTCCAGTTACAGGATGATCTGCTGGAAATGACGAGTACCGAAGAGAAGATGGGCAAGTCCCTTTCGGATACGCGCAATGACAAAGCGACCGCCCTGACGCAGTACGGAATCGATCAGGCGACGCGCAAAATCGAAGAATGCTACGCGAAAATCGATCGTACGCTGGATGCGCTCGGTCTGCAGGATCAGACTCTGCGCGAACTTTTTGATGAAATTCGCCATCGTACTCACTGATCCGAAATCAGGCTTCGGCCTGAAAAACAAACGAATTCAAAAAACTCTTAGAATACGCCTTCAGGCGATAAGGGAAAGGAGTGTTGTGATGAATCTGACCGAGCTGAAAACCTGTGACGATCTGCGCAGACTTTCCCTGAAGGAGATGGAAGTTCTGGCGCGTCAGATCCGGCTGTTTCTGCTGTATTCCGTTTCGGAAACCGGCGGCCATCTCTCCAGCAACCTCGGCGTCGTCGAACTGACGATCGCCCTCCACTACGTCTTTGATGCGTCGAAAGACAAGCTGATTTTTGATGTCGGCCATCAGTCGTATGCGCATAAAATTCTGACCGGCCGTGCCGATCAGTTTTCCACGCTGCGCCAGTTTCACGGCCTTTCCGGCTTTCAGAAACGCAGCGAAAGTCCGGCAGACCCGTGGGAAGCCGGCCATTCCTCGACGTCCATTTCGGCGGGGCTCGGCTTTGCGGCAGCCCGCGATCTGCTTCATCAGGATTACGAAGTCGTCAGCGTAATCGGCGATGGCGCGATCGGATCGGGAATGGCGCTCGAAGCGCTCAACGATCTGGGCCGCCAGCGCCGCAAGATGATTATCGTCTTTAACGACAATACGATGTCCATTTCGCCTAACGACAGCGGACTGGAAAAATCGATTACTCGTCTTAGGACGTCGAAAGTGTACCGGGATACGAAAAAGGATCTCAGTCAGTCGCTTTCCAGCTCTGAAGCCGGACAGGAAATTTTGCATTTTCTCAAGCGCAGCCGGGACATGGTCCGGCAGGCCGTTGTCGACGCGCCGCTCTTTTCGCAGTTTAATCTCAACTACATCGGACCGGTGGACGGCCACGATATCGGCGCACTCATTTCCGCGTTTCAGACGGCCAGAGAAAAAGATGAACCGGTCGTGGTGCACGTTATTACGAAAAAGGGAAAAGGCTATCCCATGGCCGAAAACGATACGATCGGTCTGTGGCATGGCGTCGGTCCGTTTGATGTGTATACCGGAAAGCCGCTGGCCGCACCGGTTCCCGGCGTTTTAAGCTGGTCGGAAGCGATCGCGCGCACGCTCATGCGTCTTCTGGCCCTCGATCCCAAGCTGGCCGTCGTTACCCCGGCCATGGCGACTGGAAGCGAACTGCTGCCCATTGCCCGCCGCTATCCGGATCGCTTTTTCGATACCGGCATTGCGGAAGAACACGCCATGACGATGACGGCGGCAATGGCTGCCGGCGGTCTGCACCCGTTTCTTTCGATTTACAGTTCCTTTTTGCAGAGAGCGTACGATCAGGTTTTGCACGATACCGCACGCATGCATCTGCCGGTCGTTGTCGGCATAGACCGCGCCGGTCTGGTCGGCGCGGACGGAGATACGCATCAGGGCATTTACGACATCGCCTTTTTGTCGACCGTTCCTGATATCGTTCTGTGCCAGCCAAAGGATGCGCTCGAAGCGCAGGATCTCCTCTATTCGGGCTTCCATCAGAATATGCCCTGGTTTATCCGCTATCCGCGTGGAAAAGTACCCTTTACGCCAAAGGAGCATCTCGCGCTCATTCCCGCTGGAACGTGGACGGTGTATTCAACGTTTGCGGATCGGCCAGCCGATCAGATCGTGATCGCCTACGGTCCGGACGTCGATCGTATTCTCGACCGGGCTCGTCAGGAAAATCTGTCCCTGATGGTTGTTAACGCACGCTTTTTAAAACCGCTCGATGACGATCTGCTCAAAAAGCTCTTTGAATCCGGCAAGCCGATTACCGTCTATGAAACGGATTCGTACGAAGGCGGACTGGCGATGCAGATTCAGGCCAGAGCCTCTGACTATAAGCGAGATATCGATGTGCTGACGTTAAAGGATGGCTTTATTGAGCAGGGAAGCGTGGAACAGCTCAAAAAGGAGCAGCACATTTCGCTCGACGATTTAATGGAAAGGCTGAAAGATCATGCGTCTTGATCAGTATCTGGCCAAAGAACTGCAGACGCGCACCCGTGCAGCCGATGCCATCAAGCAGGGCCGCGTCTCGATCGCCGGAAAAACCATTACCAAGCCGGCGTATGAACTGAAGGAAGAAGAACAGGATCAGATTGAAATCCGTCCTGTCGAGCACGATTATGTCAGCCGTGCCGGCGGAAAGCTTCAGGCCGCCTTTGACGCCTTTCACATCGACGTGAAAGATCAGTGTGTTCTCGATATCGGCGCCTCCACCGGAGGTTTTACGCAATGCGTACTTGAACATGGTGCGCGCAAAGTATACGCTTTAGATGTTGGTCATCTGCAGCTTTCACCCGCGCTCAAAGCGGATTCGCGGGTGGTGGAGATGGAAGGCATGAACGCGCGCAGCATTTTAAAAAGCTGGTTTTCGGACAAAATCGACTTTATTTGCATGGATGTCAGCTTTATTTCCGCCCTTTCCATACTCGAACCGCTGTTTTTGCAGATGATGCCCGAGCATCTGTGCGTGCTCGTAAAACCGCAGTTTGAATGCACCAAAAACGCACTCAACAAAAAAGGCGTCATTAAAAATCCGAAATACGAAGCGCAGGCCGTAGAGAAAATTCAGAACGCACTTTTGATGCACTACGCAAAAGTACGCAAAATTCCCTCGCCGGTCGTCGGCCGCAGCGGCAATCAGGAATACCTCCTGTACGCGTGCCGGCCAAAAGAGATCCACAGCGCGCCTGAACCGACGGATGCTCCGGCAAAACCGGAATAACTCAAATAACCAGGATCGCGTCTGGACGTATAACGGAAAGAAGCCGAAAAGACGTTACGGCTGGATAGCCTTTTTGCGGATACAACTGAAGACAATACAGTCAGCCGCCTGCCTCTTAGGAAGCAGGCGGCTGACTGACTAACGGAATATGGAAATACGGCCCGTTTTAAAGAAAACGAAAGTATTTCCAAAGAACAAAATCATTTAGAAAGAGGGATCACCATGATTGAACAGCTGACAGTCCAGGATTACATCCTCTTTGATCAGGCTCAGATCGATTTTGATCAGAACATGTCGGTCATCACCGGCGAAACCGGTGCCGGTAAATCGCTGCTCATTGATGCCATTCAGGCGATTTCCGGCGAACGCATCGGAAAAGGCGTCGTCCGTAAGGGAAAGGACAAGGCCATTTTGCAGATGGTCCTTTCCAACCCGTCTAAAGAAGTATGCCAGATGCTCGAGGAAAACGGATTTGATGTCGAAGATACGATCATCATTACCCGCATCGTCAGCGCTTCGGGAAAAAGTCGCATGCTTCTCAATTCCCGGACCACCACGAACAGCTTTGTCGCCAAAATTGTCTCCCGCATGGTCGACATCCATTCCCAGATGGATACCATCCGGCTGATGGATCCAGCTTTGCAGCTGGAAATGCTGGACCGCTTTGCAAAAAATGAGGAGCGGCTGGCACAGACCCGCGCCGCCTATTCGCGTCTGCGTGCGGTTTCTGCCAAAATTCGCAAGCTCAAAAACGAAACGTTTTCGCAGGATCGTCTCGATTATCTGACCACACGGCTCAACGCCATTCAGAACGCGAAAATCAAGGAAGGCGAACTCGAAGCTTTAGAACAGAAAATCGCCAAAGCCGAACAGATTCAGGACGCGTTTGACTCGATGTCCGAAGCGCTCTATCTCTACCGCAAGGAAGGCGGCATTCAGGATCTGCTCGTCGAAGCGGCCGGCTGCCTGAAAAATCATCAGACTGAAGAAGAATTCGGAACCCGTCTGACCGATCTGGCTTTTGAAGTCCAGGATCTGTTTGAGCGGGTATCCGATGTAAAAAACGAAACGATGATGCAGGAAGGCCATCTCGACAAAATGCAGGAACGTCTGTTTCTCATTAAGGATCTCTTCCGGGAAAACGGCGGCACGTACGAGTCGATGACCAAAGCCGCTAAAGATATGGAAGAGCAGATCGATCAGATTCTGCATCGTCAGGATGTCTTTGAACGTCTGGAAAAAGAACGCCGCCATGTCATGAGCGAATACACGAAGCAGGCGTCATTGCTGCATCAGGCGCGCAAGGCGGTCGTTCCTGCACTGAAGGAACTGGTGGAAAAGCACGCGCGGGATCTGATGCTCGAGCACTGCGTGTTCGACATTCATTTCGATAAAAAGCAGCCGTCAAGCGATGGTATGGATGCAGTGGAGTTTTACGCGTCCATGAACCCCGGCCAGGCTCCTTCCCCGTTAAAAGCTTCGGCCAGCGGCGGTGAGCTGTCCCGACTGATGCTGGCGCTGAAAGTCGTGTTCCAGGCCGAAGATGGCATCGGAACCCTGGTGTTCGACGAAATCGATACCGGCGTTTCCGGAAAAGTCGCACTGGCGATGGGATCGAAAATGCATGCGCTGGCCAAAGACTATCAGGTACTCTGCATTACCCATCTTCCGTCCGTTGCCGTATGGGCGGACGATCACTACTGCGTCTCCAAATCGACCGACGGAACGATTACGACAACCCAGGTGAGCGAACTGTCTCAAGAAGATCATTTTAAAGAGCTGGCCATCATGGCCAGCGGCAACGCCGATGAAGCCGGCGTTTCGAGCATGAAAGAGCTCGCCAGACGGGTACGCCATGGCTAGAGTGCTTTTTCATATCGATCTCAACGCCTTCTTTGCCTTCGCCGAAGAACTGCGCCATCCCGAACTGAAGGGAAAGCCGCTTGGCATTGGCGGCAATTCTTCGCGCGGCGTTCTGAGCACCTGCAATTACATCGCCCGTCAGGCCGGTCTGCATTCCGCCATGCCGGTCCTGCAGGCGAAGGAAATGTGTCCGGAACTGGTTTTGCTTCCGCCCGACGGGGAATACTACCGCAAGCTGTCCGGTCAGTTTTTCGCGCTCATCCGTCAGTACTGTCCGCGCATGGAAATTCTTTCCATTGATGAGTGTTTCGTCGATGCGACCGATGTCATTACGAAGTATCCAAGACCGCTCGATCTGGCCGTCGCCATTCAGCGTGCCGTTTATGAAAAGCTGGGTCTGAAGTGTTCGATCGGCGTGGCGCCGACGCGCTTCCTGGCAAAAATGGCTTCCGATCTGCGCAAGCCGATGGGCCTTTCCGTTATTCGAAAACGCGATATCCCGGCCAAGCTTTACCCGCTTGGCGTGGAAACGTGCATTGGCATCGGAACGAAAACCGTCCCAAAGCTGCAGGAAGCGGGCATTACAACAATCGGCGATCTGGCGGATCCGGAAAACGAAGCGCTCTGTGCGCAGATTTTCAAAAATTCCTGGCCGGAAATGAAGGCGCGAATTCATGGGCAGTCGAGCGACCAGCTCGTCTTCTCGAGCTCGCGCAAATCCATTTCACATTCCCGGACATTTCTGTCGGATCTGTACTCGCTCGAAGATCTGCAGAGCCAGTGTCGTACGCTCGTGTACGAGCTGGCGGAAAGCATGAAAAAGAAAAATCAGCGCGGCGCGCAGGTTTCGCTCGTTTTGCGCGATATTCACTTTCGCAATAAGGTGCGCTCGAAAAAGCTTTCCGGCTATACGAACGATCCGATCATTTTGTACGAAGCCGTCAGCGGTCTGCTCCAGAAGGAGTTTGATCCCGTCGGCTACCGGCATATCGGAGTAACCGTCGGTTCGCTGGCCAATGAAGAACAGATGCTGTTTCAGCCGACGCTCTTTGATTTCGACGCCGGCGCGCCCGATCATCTGCTTGAGTCCTTAAACCGCTCGCTGTCTAATGAAGAAACGGGCGGAAAGCTCATGACGCTTGGCGATCTCATGCGAAAAAAGGAAGAAGAAAAAAGCAGCGACAAGGCGGATGCCAAATCTCCGAAAGCCAATCCGGATGAGGAAAAGACAGCCGCGCCTGCGGCTTCGGAGAACGCGTATGCGTAAACGGCCGCCCATTCTCGATCTGCTTTCCGCTGCGCAGAAAGAGCGTCTGAATCAGGACGAGCTGCACTTTCTGCGCAGCGAAGCAAATTTTGCACTGGATTATTTTCTGGCCCCCTATAACCGCCTGATCCAGAACCGCACGCAGTTTTGCATCAACAGCGACAGTGCTGCGCTTGCATTGTTCGTTTCCAAAATCCGCAATCGCAAAGTGCTTGAAATCGGCTGCAACAACGGAGCCATTCTTGCGTATATTTCCCAGGAAAATCCTGCCTTCCTTTGCGGCGTGGAACTGCAGGAAAGCGCCGCAAAGCTCGCGCAGATCAACATGAAGCTTTTTTCGAAAACGTCTTCGTTTGAAATTCGAAACGGTTCCATTCTGGATCTGAATGCGGGAGAGTTCGATCTGGTCCTTTGCAATCCGCCCTATTTTGCCCCGTCTCCTGAGCAGGCCGTACGACCCCTTACTTCACGGGAAATTGCTCGCGTAGAAGGCGATCTGAATCTGAAGACGATGATTGAAAGTGCCAGACGCCATTTGAAATCGGGCGGGCGGTTCTGCTTTGTCCATCGTCCTTCCCGGCTTACCGAGATTTTTGCATTATTGAAGGAAAACCGTTTTTCCATTTCCCGTCTGCAGACCGCCTACGATATTCGAACGTTTCAGCCGTGTGCCGTCCTGGTCGAAGCCGTGCTGGATCGCTTTGTTGATCCCGTACTGGAAACGGCTCTTCTTTATGATGGAACGTGCCGTCCGAAAACGATGGAAGAATATTTCCGGACTCACGATCTGAATGGATCGGCTGGCGGCGCAGAGATCAATCCAGAAAGTACGGACGGTACCTGTATGGTCAGAAAGGAAGGCGAGGAAAATGACGGAAAGCAATAAATCGACCGAAGAACGCCTGGATAAAAATCCCGCGGATGAAGATCTTATGCAGTCTTCTCTGACATCGGCTTCTTCAAAGCCGATGGATCCGATGCTCGAGTCGATCGTTTCCGACTACTTTTCACAGGCAGCCGGCGGACGCATGCTTTCTCAGTCTTCCATTCAGGCGCAGAAAAATGATCTGCGCCTCTTTTTTGAAGAATGCAGGCAAGGAGAACTTTCCCTGCTGAATCTGAATACCAGCGAAATGCAGAGCGTCATCGACGGACTTGCCTCCGGTTATGCCCCTTCTTCCATCGCGCGTCTTTGTTCGACGCTTCGTTCGTTTTATTCCTATTTGTCGCTTCGTCTCGATCAGCCCGATCCGGCTATGACGCTGCGCGCGCCGCATTTAAGCCGGGCTTTGCCGCTGTGGGTGAGCGCCGAAGAATTTGAAAAGACGCTCGAAATCTTTGAAGCCGACGATAAGGGCATACTGGATAAAACGATTCTGATGACGCTGTACTGCTGCGGACTGCGTGTCAGTGAACTGTGCACGCTCGAAGAGCGGAACGTCCGTCTCGATCAGAAGCTGCTTCGCGTCATTGGAAAGGGAAGAAAGGAGCGGGTCATTCCGCTGCCCGATTCGCTTTGCACTCAGATGGACGAATACCGAAAGCGCGTACGGGATCCCAAAGCCGGCATGCGCAAGTTTTTCTTCGTTTCGCTCAAAGGCGAAAAGCTCAACCGGCAGTACGTCTATCGTCTGGTTAAGAAAGCGTCAATTCAGGGCAGTCTTCCGCCTTCTTCGAGTCCGCATACGCTTCGCCATTCCTTTGCGACAAGACTGATGGAGCACGAAAGCGATTTGCGCTCGCTCCAGGAACTGCTTGGACACAGCGATATTTCGACCACCCAGATTTACACCCATATTGATACAAACCGCCTGCTCAGTACGTACGATCAGGCGCTGCCCGATTTCGGCACCCTTGGCGGGATTGCGGATGGACAGGAAGAAGGAACGGTCGCGGAGAAAGACGCTCCATCGCTTTCACAAAACGTGTCTGAACCAAAAGAACGAGCCGATCGGCTGGAGTCATCTGTGTCGGATGCAAAATCGATCTCCAGTACGGATGTATCCTCTTCGATCGAACCGGCGAGTCAGGAAGTTCATGAGCGCAGACGGCTTTCGAGAGCGCAGCGAAAGAAAGCCGAAAAGGCGTCGAAACAATAGACGATGGAGTACTTTTGAAAAAATGTGTGTCCTTTTGTACGATCGAAGCCCTATACGCTCAGCCTCACGGACGGGCTAAATCGAAGAATAGAGACAGAAGTATGAAATCGTGGCAAAATGAAAAAGCCGGCCGCACAGGCCGACCAGAAAAGAGTCTTTCTCTTTTCTATTTTGAAAAGGCCAATCTGGCCGGGAGGAATAAGCATGAGTTGTGAAGGATGCCCTTCAAAAGGTAACTGTTCAAAAAATCCGGAAAGCTGCGGACTGCAGCCCAATCCGGCTAATCATATCAAAGCCATTGTTCCGATCATGTCCGGAAAAGGCGGTGTAGGCAAATCCACCGTGACGGTTATGCTCGCACGCGCGCTGGCTGCCATGGGCAAATCGGTAGGTATCATGGATGCCGATGTGACTGGACCGTCCATTCCGCGTCTGTTCGATCTGCAGGATGAACAGGCGTACGCCAATGCCGAGAACTTCGTTCTGCCGGTAGAAACGAGCGATCATATCAAGACGATGTCCTTAAACTACATGATGGCCAACGAAGGCGATCCAGTCGTATGGAGAGGTCCGATCGTTTCCAATATGCTGAAGCAGTTTTATACGGACGTCATCTGGGGCGATCTCGATGTACTTCTGATCGACATGCCGCCAGGAACCGGCGATACTGCGCTGACGATTTTGCAGGAGCTGCCGGTAACCGGTGTCGTTATGGTCACCACGCCGCAGCCGATGGTTTCCATGATCGTTACGAAAGCTGTTCGCATGTGCAAAAAGATGAATATCCCCGTACTGGGCATGGTTGAAAACATGGCCTACATGAACTGCCCGCACTGCAATGAACGCATCAATTTCTATTCGACCGATGAAAACGGCAAGTTTGTCGGCATGGAAGGCCTTGAAGAAGTCAAGATGTACGCGATGCTGCCGACCGATGATCTGCTGCGCCGTACGAATGATTTTGATACCTTTACCATCGCGCAGATGGATGAAGTCAAAGCGCTCTTTGTCGAGTTCGCTAAGGAACTCTGCGAAGATCTCGAAAAGCTCGAAAAGTAAGTTTCCGCCTCTTTCCGGTATGTCCTGTGCCTCAGGACGTACCGGTCTTTTTTTATGGTGCAGGCGCAGGAAAGCAACGATTGTGAGAATAGGCAACATTGATGTTTCATCTAAATTTATTTGGGAAATATGCATATATTTGGGTAAATTCGGGACGACTCAGAAAAGCAGTCTTGGGATGGAGCTCTTATTTTGGATAAAATTGATTCACAGAAAAGACAATATCGTTTACAAAACAGATTGAGTCCGGCGCAATCGATATTCCTGTAAACCATTGCGAAACAGATCAGGCATTCTTTGAGTTGTTCGCGCATCACTCTGATAAATTTTTCTCATCCACCATTCACTCTGAAAAACACAGAAGGAGAATCGCTTTAAACATTGCCCGACAGAAGGGAGCGATACTTATGAGAAAGAAAAAGGCGGACCGCCGCCATATTTGCGAAATTTCAAAAGCCCTGTTTTTGAAAAAGGGCTATCAGGCGGTTACGATCGATGAAATCTGCGATCAGGCCGGAATCTCCAAACCGACGTTTTACGCGGCCAGACTGACGAAATCCGATCTTCTCGTCAACGTGTTCTGTCTTGACGAAAAGGAAATTCATCAAATTGCCAAATCGCCGCTTGGCGCTTTGGAAAAAATTGAAGCCCTTTGCGACAAGCTTTACGCGCGGCTTCTGCTTTCAGGCAAGAAGATACTGAGCGATCTGCTGGCGGTCTCACTGGAGCGGCCGGTTTTTGAAATCATCATCAGTCCCGAATGGAAAAACTCGATTGTGGATGCTGTTCTCGATGCACAAAATGCGAAACAGATTCTCAGCACGATTGACCCTCTGCAGCTGACGCAGATTGTGGGCAGCTGGCTTATCGGCCTTTGCATGCAGTTTTCGGTTTCGCAGATCGAAGGTACGTTTGAAGAGATGCATGAAGGACTTCATGCGCTGCTTCGTCGCAATGGGGAGGCGACTGTATGAAAATGGAAGAAAAAAGAGCGGCCCTGATTGCCGCCGGTATCGCCCTGTTCAAGGAAAAAGGCTATGAGAAAGTTTCGGTGGAAGAAATCTGCGCGCGGATCCATGTGACCAAACCGACGTTTTATAACCGGATCGGCCGCAAGGAAATGATTCTCATCCACTGGTTCAACGAACAGAGCGTGAATGCTTTGCCCGAAGCCCGGCAGATTCTGGAAGAAAAGGGTCCGCGCGCTGCTTTTCCTAAGCTCTTCTCCTGCTTTCATCAGATTGCGAACAGGATGGGTCCGGAACTGTATGCGGTCTATTCCAATTACATCCTTCAAAATCCGGACATCTATCATGTGGACTATGAAAAATGGCTGGATCTGGCCGCAGAATGCATTCGACAGCTGCAGGAAGAAAACGCGATCGAATCCCGCCAGGATCCGATGTCGCTCGCGTCTCTGCTCATGCAGATCAACGATGGCCTTTGCATCGTCTGGGCCAGTCAGGAAGGAAGTTTCGACTTGCAGGGCGTCTTCTGCCAGTGGTCGAGCGATCTTCTCGGCTTTCATGAGCCGTTTATCGATCCAAACCCGTCGTATTGTGCCCCGCGCATTTCTGAGCCGAGCTGACTGGATTCAGCCCGACGGAATCCCGGGGCTTTTTATTTTGCTTTCCCTCCTTTCACGGTTTCAGGAGTTTTCTGCCAAGAGGGACCTGCATGTGGTCTCAGACTGCGACGGGTACAGGTACAGACAGCTCCAGACGAATCGGTTTGAATCAGAGAAGCGGTCAGTCCAGAAGCGGGAAGGAACTGCGCAAAAGGAATCAGAGGAGGGAACACAGTTCGCTTAAATCGTGCTAAGATTTGTCGTATATGAAAACGCCTCTGAAAAAAACTCTGCTCTTCTGGCTCCTTATTCTTGCCGCCGCTGTAAGTGCCATTTTATGTACCCGCCAGTCTTCGTCCAGCCCGATCGCGCTGGCCGTTACGCTCGTCCTTCTTGGCTGGTATCTCTATCGCTATGCAGGCAATCGGCAAAAATCCGAAGCGCTGCCATCCGTTTTGCCGCAGGGTGCCAAGGATGCACTGGCCAGAGGCGAGATTCCGGCGTATCGCAGCGCTCTGAAATGCAAACCTGGAGAAACCCTGTACTGGGCGGATGCGATGCGTGTCGATTATGAAGGGGCGAAAGTGCACATTATTTATCTGACCGATCAGAGCCTGACCTGTCTGGATGAGGATTTCGCCTTTTCCTATCCGCTGAATCGTCTTGAACTGCGCCAGAACGGGGAACGCCTGAGCGTAAAAAAGGAAAAGACGACACTCATTTTTCGCGTGGCCAGTCCGGAAGCGTTCAGACAGGCGCTCGCTCTGATTGAAGGCGGACAGACATCTCTTCCATCGGCAGACCAGAAAACAGGAATGCCCGATAAGGCGGAAACGAAACAATAGAAAAGACAGAACGATACAGGCAAAGGAGAACGCATGCAAGTAGAAGTCACCCGTATTTTTGAAACGCCCGGCGATGTCCTCTACGATTTTCTCATGGAAAAAATTGCCCGTCAGATCTCGGAGCAGTATGGCGTACGCATCGAACCGGAAGATCTGACGTCCGGCTATGCTCTGAAAACCCGTCTGCTTGACGATCGAAGAGGGCCCGTTTTGCGTCTGCGCATACTGCAGGCGGTTCGTGGAGAGTCCTTTAAACTGGTCACCCTGCTCGAAGGACAGAAAATCTCCAATGACTATCGTCTGGACGCGGACGGATCCAGTACGAAGCTCACCATTCGCCAGACGGTGGAATCCAACGATTTTTCCGGTGAGAAAGAAGGACTGAAAGCCCGCCTGGAAAAGCGGCGGCGGATTGCCCGGCTGGCCGCCATGCTCTCAAGCCTGAATGCGGACCTGACTAAAGCAAATCGCGATCAGAAACGCTAGTCGGACCTTTGTCCTGCTTTCTGGCTTTCGTGAGCGTGATTCTAAAAAGAACACAATGCCAACGCGTAGAATGAGGACAGAACCTGTGGATGTTTCAGACGGTTTATGGCTTTTTCTGCCTGCTGTACTAAATAACGATCGCCGCTGGAACGGGAAGGCGGTTCAGCTGCCTGTCCAATGGAGCAGCCGGATGACCAGTAAAGATTAGAATTTGGAGGATGGCCTATGCAAGATTTCCCCTATCCAGGAAAATTCACGTTTGTGGACGTGGAAATTCCAAACCTGAACAATGACTGTATTTGTGCCATCAGCATCATCGTTGTGGAAAATCATAAGGAAACGGAACGCCATACCGAACTGATCAATCCGAAAACGTTCTTTTCCGCACAGAACATTCAGATTCACCACATTTTGCGCAAGGACGTTCTAAACGCCCGTTCGCTGGAAGAATACTGGAAAGACTACGGCCGCTATTTTGAAGAGCCGTATATTCTCGTCGCTCACAATACGAACAGCGACATGTGCGTCATCAATAAGGATCTCTCCCGCTTCCATGAAAAAATCCACGCTTCCTACTACATCGATACGATGGATATCATGGAGCAGTTTTACTACCGCAAAAAGCAGAAAAAAGGGGATCTGCGCCTCAACCATATTGCCGAGCGTCTTGGCATTGAAATCGATCATCACAATCCGGAAAGCGACGTCAACGTCTGCTTTGAAATTCTGAAGTACATGTACCGCTATTTCGATATGGATCTGATGCCCTTTATCAAGCCGATCCCGGAATATCGGCCAAAACCGCCAAAACCCTCGCATAAGCCGTCCCGCAATCAGATGAGTCAGTTTCTGACGTATACGCGCCGGCAGATTTCTCAAAACGGGGAAAATGCGCAGATCTCGAAAAAGAAAGCCAAGGCCAGAGGCGATCAGGCGTTTCGTGCCCAGGATTATGAAGGCATCATTTTCAACTATGAACTCGCCATCGCCAAAGAATCGCTCGCTCCCTCGGTTTACATGCGGCTTGCCCAGACCTACGAAGGATTGAACATGCAATACGATGCCATTCGGGTTTTAAACCGCGGCATTAAGCTGCTGCAGGGTCATGGGGTGAACTGGTACGGCTTAAAAGGCGTCCAGCAGAAAATCATTCAGATGCAGACATCCAAGCTTGAAAAGCAGAAAGCCAGATCCAGCCGTAAGCTCAAGGAACAGGTTCGGGTACACAATCCAGGTGGAGCGACGGATCCGCAGATGCCTGCCGCAAAAGTCAGCCTCGCTTCTGCATCAAAAAAGCAGAATGCAAAACCGGCAAGACGAAAAGAAGAGAGCGGATCTGGTTTTCGGACGATGCTCAAACGGCGAAACAAAGAGCGCGCCAGTCAGACCAAAGGGACAGTTTCGCGCTGAGCGGATTTTTTCTGGGGATTTTCTTCAAATTTTCTTTTCCTGTCTTTTCAATTCATACAGTTTTTCGATAAGCGTACCAAGACTATGGGAACGGTGCTTTACAGCCCGCTCCCTTTCTTTCGTCAGGGGAAGAAAAGAACAGATCCGCCGGAAATCCTGCCGCTGGATTTGATGGAGCATTGAGACCTGTGAATGCTGATAATTTTTGAAACATGCAACCGACTCATGTTTCAAAATACGTAAAAATCGCCTGAATCAACGGAATTTTAAAGGAAAATCGTCCGAATTCATTGAAAATGGCAGAAGCAATATTGCGTAACCTGTTGCTTAATTTACAATTCTCATTGGCTTTTTTCGATGCTGTTTAATGACACGCGTAATCTGAATTTGACAGACAAATAAATTGTATTTCTGAATATTCGTGTCATATTTAATGGTTTTGAAACGTTTCAATAGCAACACTATTTCTGCTGTTAAATTTCAAATCGTCTTTCAATTAAATACATTTGTCCGTTATAAATGGACAGAATACCCGCTGTCAAATAATCCTACTATTTGACTAGACATATATTCATACAAGATAATTCTATCCAATATGTGTTTAACTTATAAATAATATGAGTTTCCTTCACCAGAACCCTTTGTAGGAAATCAAATGATGGGTATACTACTTATAGCAATATGACGAAATCTGTGAAAAGGTAACCGCTATGAAAAAAAAGTACATGATGATTTATGAGGATGTTAAAGGCCGTATTTTAAGTGGAGAATACGAAGTAGGCGCTCAGATTCCGGATGAAAAAACGGTCTGCCAGAACTTTGGCTGTTCCCGCATGACCGTAAAAAAAGCCTATGACATGCTGGTGATGGAAGGACTGATCTATCGCAAGCAGGGACAGGGAAGCTTTGTTCTTTCCAGTAAAATCAATCGTCCGGAAGTAGAAATCCAGGAGAGAGAACTCGTTGGATTTACTAAGGCAACCAATGGAGAAGGAACCTCCAAAGTCCTTCGTTTCCAGCTGATGTTCGCCACGGAAAAGATCGCCAAGGCCCTGAACATCCATGTGAATGATCCCGTTTATGATATTTGCCGTGTCCGTCTGCTCAATGATCGCCCCTACGTAATTGAACAGACGTATATGTCTCCGGCTGTAATTCCAGGCCTGACTCTCGACATCCTGAACCATTCGATCTATTCGTATATCGAAAACGATTTAGGCCTTCGGATCGGCGCTGCGCAGAAAACGACCAGCGCGGATATTTCCAATGAGACAGACCATAAGGAACTCGGCCTTTCCGAAGTGGAACCGGTTCTTGTAGTGGAGCAGATCGCTTTTCTGGATAATGGCGTACCTTTTGAATATTCCATTTCCAGACACCGCTACGATCTTTTCCGTTTCTCCGTCTACTCCATTCGCAGATAGACGATCTGGCTGATATTGTTCTTTTGTAAAGAATTGATGATTTGAAATCCGACGATCATGTGTTTTGCATGATCGTTTTGCTTAACGAGCGAAAAAGGAAGATGAGGATTCGCCATGAATGAATTCGAACAGATCTGCTTTGAAATGATCGCATCAAGCGGAAGCGCCAAGACGTTTTACATGAGTGCTCTTAAAGAAGCCAAGGATGGCCGGTTTGCCCAGGCAGAACATACGATGGAAGCGGGGGATGAAGCGCTTCTCGAAGCACAGAAAGCTCATTCCCGTCTGCTTTCCAAGGAAGCCGGCGGAGCCCGGTATGAATTCAGTCTGCTTCTGATGCATGCCGAAGATCAGATGATGACCGCCGAAACTTTCCGTCTGTTTGTCAGCGAACTGCTGGATCTGTACGCAAGGCTTCAGATCCGTTCTTCCTGGAGCGAGATGGACTAAACAAGACTATTGATCTCTCTCTGATACGTCGCAGCAGTCTGGTTCTTCTGCGACATTTTCTTTTCTCTTCTGATTCAAAAAGGGGGTAAAGCTAGAAATTTTAGGCAAACTCAGTAAGAATGCAGTCATGAATGCCGACAGCTCAGAAGTTTATACAGAATCCTCAAATCGTTTGCCTCTGCTTTTCGACAGATCGGCGCAAGTGTCGAATGCTCCTGCAGGCGGCGCAGGGGTAAGACACTCGACTATCCTGTTACTATAGAAAACGAACAAGAAAGGCAGTGCTTTTTCCATCCCGTACTCTTTTCACGCACCCGCCTGCAGGGCTCTTTTCTTTTTGTCCCGAAAATCGTGGCAGCCCAACGAAAGGGGCTTAGGCTGAGCCGGCAGAGGACTTTCTTTTTGAAAAGCGGCTGCGTGAGAAAAAAGCAGACTCATTTCAAAGGAGCGTACATGCAATCGTTTCATCTTACCCCTGCTATCCCTTCAAAATTGCCGGAATACACCCTCTGTAAAGGCCTTTGCCTGATTGATGTGGGCGGAGGACTGCGCGGTGTGTATGCTGCCGGCGTTCTGGACGGTCTTCTTGATCGCGGAATCATGGCCGAGCTGAACATCGGCGTTTCCGCCGGCGCAGCCAACCTGGCGACTTATATTGCCGGACAGAAAACACGAACGTACACGTACTATCACGACTATTCGTTTCGAAAAGAATATGCTTCCCTGCAAAACTTCATTTTTCGAAAATCGTTTTTTGATCTGGACTACATCTATTCGGACTTAAGCAATTCCGACGGCGAATATCCGCTCGATGCGCCGGCTCTTCTTCAAAATCCCGCCAAACTGATTACCGTAGCGACGAACGCGCTGAGCGGGCGGCCAGCATACTTTACAAAGAAACACCTTACGCAGGATGAGTATTCCATTTTCAAGGCGTCCTGCGCTGTCCCGCTGATCTGTCATGCCTATACAGCCTTTGGCGTTCCGTGTTGTGACGGTACCGTTTCGGATCCGATTCCAGTCGATAAGGCGCTGGAAATGGGGGCAGAGAAGATCGTCATTCTGCTTCCGCGCAAAGCGTCCAATATCGAAGAAGACGAATCGGAAAGCCCAATGAATCGTCTTCTGGCTTACACCCGCTATGGAACGCATTTTCCCGCTGTGCTTGATGCGCTCAAGAAGCGTCCGCACGTCAATAATGCGTCGATGCGAAAAGCCAGAGAGCTGGAAGAGCAGGGGAAAGCGCTCATCCTTTCTCCCGAAACGCTCCATCATGTAGAGTCTCTTATGGGAACACCGGAAGCCATCGACGCCCTCTATAAAGAAGGCGTTGCGGACGCGGCAAAGATTGAAGCGTTCCTGCAGGAAGATCCGGTAAAATAGAGGAAACCCTATTCGCAAAACGAATCTGGAAATTGATGTAAAATTCTATCCATCCTCTATTCCTGCAGACCGGCCCCAAAAGCGGTCTAATGCAAGAGGATTTTATAAAGGAGCTGAACACGTATGAGCAGACTCTCCATTCTGGGAGCGAAGACGTCGGCCGGACTGCTGTCTCTGATTGGACGGGGTGGATCCATGCCGGGATCGATCGCACTGAAAATCGATCCGAACTCGCTTTCCAGACTGAAGTTTCGCGGACCGGTCATTCTTGTGACCGGCACGAATGGAAAAACCTCGACGGCGAACATGTTATCGTCCGTCTTTGAAAAAGCCGGGCGCAAAGTCGTCACCAACCGCAAGGGCGACAACCTGAAAGCCGGCATTACTTCGGCACTTTTGCAGGCGGCGAAAATGAACGGGGAAATCGATGCGGATGCTGTCGTTCTGGAAGTGGATGAACTCAATATCCGCCACGTTCTCCCGGTCCTTCCGGTAAAAGCGCTGGTCGTCAATAACTTCTTTCGCGACCAGCTCGATCGCGCCAGAGAAATGGAGCAGCTGATTGATTCGATTGAAGGCGTTCTTCCCGAATACCAGGGCCTGCTCGTTTTAAACGGCAATGACCCGAATACTGTCCGTCTCGCGCTCAAGGCTCCGAAAGCCAAAGCCGTCTATTTTGGTCTGGCCGAAAACGCCTATTCCAAAAAGACGACAAACGAAGCGAGCGAAGGCAAATTCTGCCCGGTCTGCGGCGAGCGTCTCGAATACGATTTTTATCAGTATTCCCATATCGGCTCATTTCACTGTCCAAAGTGCGGCTTTAAAACGCCAGAGCTCGATGTCGAACTGCAAGATATCAATCTGGACGATCAGTCTTTTGTGTTTGAAAACAAGAAGCACAAAGGACCGTATGAGGGCCTGTATTCGATGTACAACTATGCCGGCGTACTGGCGGCCAGTCAGGCGTTTGGCGTAAGTGCTGATGCGTTTGATGCCATGGCCAGAAGCGCTCCGCAGCCGGCTGGACGGAATGAAAAATTCGAAAAGAACGGCAAGAGCGTCATTCTGAACCTGGTCAAAAACCCGACCGGAGCCAACGAAGTCATGAAGGTCATCGAAAAAGACGACCGTGAGAAATCCATCGTTATCGTCTTAAACGACCGGGAACAGGATGGCACCGACGTTTCCTGGATTTACGACACCCAGTTTGAAAAGTTCATGAACGATCAGACGAAAAAAGTCATCTGCACCGGACTTCGTGCAGGGGATATGGCGCTGCGCATGTACTTTGGCGGCTATACCGGAGACATGTCGATCGAGCACAATCTCGAACAGGCCGCAGCGCAGGGACTGCAGGCAGCGGATGTGGTGTACGTCATGGCCACGTATACGGCACTGCTCGAAAGCCGCAAAGCCATTGAAAAGGAGATGTCGCTATGAAACTGAAATGCGCATGGATGTATCACGACATCATGGACCTGTATGGAGACAAGGGCAATATCATGACCCTGCAGAGCCGCGCAAAATCGCGCGGCATCGATCTCGAGGTAACGACCGTCGGGATTGGTCAAAAAGCGGATTTATCCGCGTTTGATCTGGTCTTCATGGGCGGCGGCGCAGACAGGGAGCAGATGGCGCTGATTCCGGATTTGCTGGCGCGGAAGGAAAACATTTTAAAAGCACTTGATGGCGGTACCTTTTTCCTTCTGATCTGCGGCGGCTACCAGCTGTTTGGTCAGTATTATGAGACCGCCGATCACAATAAGATTCCCGGTCTGCAGATTCTCGATCTGTATACAGAAACCGGAAAAGGGAAGAGCCGCTGCATCGGCAATATCGTGATCGATGCCGATCTCGATGGACAGACACTGCGTCTGATCGGATTTGAAAATCACGGCGGCCAGACCCTGAATGTCACCTCCCCATTAGGCAAAGTCGTAAAGGGAAGCGGAAATGCGTTCAATGCGGGCTTTGAAGGCTATTACGACGGCCGAATTCTCGGAACGTATCTGCACGGTCCGCTTCTGCCCAAAAACGGCCGGCTCGCCGATTTTGTTCTGGCCAAAGCGATTGCCCGAACCCATCCAGGATTTACCCTCAGCGATCTGGCTGAGCTCGATAATCCCTGGGAAGCGGAAGCCCGAAAAGCTCTGCTCGACCGATTCGGTCTGCAGGAACTGGACGCATAGCTCCGATCCAGAGCGTAGAAAAGCCAGTCCTCATTTTTTCGATATCCATAATAAAAGCTGTGTTCTTATCCATTTTGGCTTTCCAAATGCCGGCTGCAGGCAGATCTGCCAGCCGATTCTCTGGAAAGCTGTGATGAGAGGACACAGCTTTTTGTATAGCCGATAAATAGGAACGGGGCGATTGGAAGTCTGTATACGGACCGGCGCCCTATTTGGATGGATTCTCCTCGTTTTCCATATTGAAGCGGTAAATCTGATACGTTCCGTACAACCGGCATACCGCCGCGCGGATCACATCCACCATGAGCGTCTGCTGCCAGGAAGGCTCATCGAAAATTTCCACGGCCGTATCGCCGCCCTCCATCACATTGTGCAGAAGGATTTCAAAGACGCGCACGAAACAGTCAAAGTCATGAGAGAAGCGGTCGCTTGAACTAATTTCGGTATAAATCGTAATCAGGGAGGCGATCTCCTGCAGCGTAAAGCACTGCTTGAGAATCATGACTACATACAGATAGGCCAGATGATACGCTTTGTAGCGTTTTTTCAGCGGGGGATGAACGATGGAGTTTTTCACGTAATTATTGATCATGCTGGAAGTGATGCATCCCGGCTTCTGGTTGAAATAGAGCGGATCGAGCCAGCGGTTGAGCAGTTCCACGACCTGATCCATGTACAGCGGTACATTCGGGAATTCGGCAAAGCGCGGTCCCTGATAGGTCGCCAGATTGCGGGCGATCTGATCGAGCTTTTCTTTTGATTCGTTGTCAGTCATAGTCTCAGTTTATCAAAAATCTAAACAAGGGCCGGCTGGTTTTGATAGAGAGCGGCACAATTCCCCTGAAAGACGTTGGGATTCTGGAAAGGAAATACCCCTTTCTTGTCGTCTTTCCCCCAAAAATCGCATCGAATGGGAAAAAGGAAGCGTCTTTGAATCGGGAAAGAAATTCTGAAAAAGTCACGAAACCCGCCTTCAGGCTGCCATAAGACCTTCGGGTGTGGGAAGAAAGAGCAGGATAATGTGTACAATTGTGTTATAAAACCCGGTGCGGTTGAGCCCAATGACAGGAACCCTTACAATACGGATGGTGATTTTTATGAAAAAATGGATAAAACTGCTGATGGCTTTTTTACTGGCTTACAGCGCGGCAGCCTGTTCGAAGGAACAGGGCGCTTCGAGCGCACAGCTTCAGGAGGGGGTAACCCTTTCCATGGTAGATGTGCTCGAAGTCGATAACAAGTCGGCCAATACAGTCTTTTTCTACTTTCTGGCCGGCGTAGACAATAATTCCGATTCCGTCTATCACATGAGCAACCTGGTGTATTCGCTGCGGGCGAAAAACAGCAATGACTTCAAAACGATCAATCCGATCGATCAGTTCAAGACGATCGTTACCAACGATGTTCAGCCAGGCCTGTCGACGTACATTTACGGCTATATCGGCGTTCCCAAAACGTCAGATCGAAACCTTGGTCTTTACATCGAAAAGGATGATACTTTCCTTCCGTTCTCGTCCACAAGCATCCGTAAAATCGATGATTCCAAAATCAAGAATTCCGATGAAAAGAAATTCACGATTTATGAAGATGAATATTACGAATTTGATGTGGATGCATCACAGCTTTCCTATCGTTATGAAAACGGAAAGTCGATCATCGAAGGCTTGAAAATTAACTACCGCAATAAAACGGATCAGCGCCTGGTTGTTCCGTATCTTTCCCCGATCTGCACGATCGACGGCTACGATTTCTCCGGTATGGCCAACGCCGACGAGCTCCGGGCAATGAGTCAGGAGCAGATCGAACAGTACGCGTTTACCGATAAAGGTCTGCCGGCAAAAACCGAAAGCATTCGCGCACAGTCGTACGGCTATGAGCTGTTCTATCTCGGACCGCAGCAGGAAGTTTCTGCTTCGATTCTCTTTGAAGCGCCGGATTCCGTTCCAGATTTCGCGTCCAAACTCCACAATGGAATTACCGTCAATATCAATTCGCCGTCTTTAGGCTATCGACAGATTCTCAAAGTCGACTACTAAGTCCAGAGATTTCTCCATCACAAATGATCTATAAAAAGCAGGGAGTCCTCCCTGTTTTTTTTATGGACTGCCCAAAACGATTCAAGCGTTCAAATTGGCATGCATACGGCTTCTTTTTACAATGAAACACGTAAACAGAACAGATGAAAATCTGGCCGCAATGGCTGACCACTTTGCGGCGCTGTTACAGACCGGATAGAAGAAGTCCCTCATTCTTCTGCCCATTATCCCTCACGAGTCGGCGCGCGAGCGCAATGGCTCACGCATCAGGACTCCTGTTCGATTCCGGAATCATCCCGGCTAAGAAGGCGGAGTCTTTTCTTTTTGCCAAAAAAATTAACCCTCTTCCTGAATTTCGAAGAGGGTTAAGCGGTTATATTGGAGAAAAGATCGGTTCAGTTCGTTTGGCCGATCGGTTCAGTTGCCGGGTTTCGTTTCGTCGCTGGAGCTGCTTCCGGCTGCGGACAAAGAGGAAGAGGGCCCCGATCCATTTTGCGATTTGCTGCCTGACTTTGATTTGCCTGATTTCAGAGAAGCAGCGGACTGGCCAATGGGCGCGCCGCTGCAGGAGACTGCAGCGGCAGAAGAAGCGGAGGATGCAGAAGATGCCTTCTTTTCTACAGTCGCGTAAGATACTGTCTCTGGATGCAGCTCTGGACGCGTTTCGAATTGCGTTTCTGGACTGAAGGTTTCACTTGCTTTGGAATCGGTCTTATCGCTTTGTTCTTCCGTCTCTTTCTCTTTGTGAACGAGTTCGACTTCTTCTATGGAAGCGTGCTGCGGCTTATAGATCGAAAGATTGAGCGCAAACGTTTCAGCCAGCTGATGGCTGCAAAGTTCATGGTCCTTTACCTGGACGTAGCCAATGGCTTCCATGGTCACATAGCCGGAAGAAATCTCCCGAACGGTAATGTAGCAGGGCTGGCTTTTTTCCAGAAGCGTATTCTGCTTCATCAGTTCCAGCGCCTCCGTGCGGATTTTTGTCATATCGTTGCCAACCGCGACGGAGAAGGGTACTTTTACACGTACATATGGATATTTGGTATAGTTTGTGATCGTATCTTCTACAATGGTGGCGTTCGGGATAACCGCCTCTTTCTGATTGTCGGTACGAATCGTTGTAAACATGAGTTCAATAGTCGTGACATACCCGCGATGGCCGGCCACCTGAATGTAGTCCCCGATTTTAAACGGTTTTGTCACCAGAATCTGAATGCCACCCGCAACATTGGCCATATTGCCTTTTAAGGCAAGTGCAACGCCAAGACCTAAAGCCGATACGAGCGAGACAATGCTCGATACTTTAATACCTAAAGCTTCGGCAGCCATAATGAACGATAAAGCGATGATCGCTATATTGGCTGTAGAGCCCAGAAACGTCATCAGCCCCTTATCCTGCGACTTATCTGCGGCTTTCACGATCATCTTTTTCACGCGCGGTCCGATCAGAATGCCAGCCGTCACTTCCACAATGGGAATCCAGGCCGTCTGAAGAAAATGAATCAGATCGGCGGACCAGTTGATTTTCATAAAATGCCCCCTTACTCTTCCATTTTAGAATCCCCGCAAAAAATTCCCTTCTGCCTGCCCGTTTACCCCTGATTGGAGGAGAATAATTGTACGTGGGAAAGATCGAGTGGATTTTGCTGCAGCGGATCAGTGCGCCATGGGAGAAACAAGGACAAGGATTGAGTTTATTTGAAAGATTCGAAGATTTTTTCGGTTTACACGTTTATGGTCTTGACAGGATGATTCTATGGTTGAAGTAATGAAATAGAACTTTCCCAATGAGCTTAACTATACAAATCGCTCGTTTTTGAA
The DNA here is from genome assembly GCF_020969955.1 of Allobaculum fili. NCBI lineage: Bacteria > Bacillati > Bacillota > Erysipelotrichia > Erysipelotrichales > Erysipelotrichaceae > Allobaculum > Allobaculum fili. Next base: position 51,571 of record NZ_JAHDSX010000014.1, read on the forward strand.
ATTTCATCCCATCAGAGAGCCTTTTTCCGAGGCTCTCTTTTTAATTTTCCCCTGGCTCAATGACCATAACTACGATTAAC
>NZ_JAHDSX010000140.1:0-299 GCF_020969955.1 Allobaculum fili
AGTAAGGAGCGGAATCCTGAGTACAACGGGACACGTGAAATCCTGTTGGAAGCAGGCGGGACCATCCGCCAAGGCTAAATAAGTAAGAGTGAGCGATAGAGAAGAGTACCGTGAGGGAAAGGTGAAAAGAACCGCGCAAGCGGAGTGAAAGAGAACCTGAAACCGTATGCCTGCAAGAAGTCAGAGCCCGACCAAGGGTGATGGCGTGCCTTTTGTAGAATGAACCGGCGAGTTGCTTTTGAATGCAAGGTTAAGCGGGAAAACGCGAAGCCGAAGCGAAAGCGAGTCTTAAGAGGGCG
>NZ_JAHDSX010000141.1:0-294 GCF_020969955.1 Allobaculum fili
CTATTTCGTAAGAACTGTTCCACTAACTGTTTCCAACTTTCGGTTAAATCTTTATTACTCTTCAACTTTTCGTTAGACCTTCTGTTATGTCTTCTTACTGATGCTCGTTTTTCAAAGATCCATTCTTTGAACAAAAGGAAAGATAACTATTTATCCTTCTTTCTGTCCTGGAAGATCGCTCTTCCAAAACCTCACAGACAAATCCTCACTCATTACTCTTTGCCATCGGCTTTCACCAATGGACTTCCTTGTACTTTCTCCTTAGAAAGGAGGTGATCCATCCCCACGTTCCCG
>NZ_JAHDSX010000142.1:0-294 GCF_020969955.1 Allobaculum fili
TGTAGACATCGATCGGATCATGCGGCTGAGATTTCAGAATTTTCTTCGTCATCTCAAGAATCCAGTCACACATCTCAGAAAGATCCGTATGGTTGGATCTGAACTTTTTCGATTTGAGCTTGAGAACATCCACATTGGTTTTAGGATCTTTCACAGAACAGCAGACGCAGGCGTAGACATTGTTTTTATGAACATCGAGTCCGGCGCAGACGGACTTTTGAATCTGAATGGTCATGTCTAAGCTCCTTTCTGAAAGAAACAGGAACCAGAGCAGAGAAGTCGATTCTTTCTGTA
>NZ_JAHDSX010000143.1:0-293 GCF_020969955.1 Allobaculum fili
CCAGCAGGTATTGGATAACATTCCTTGCCGATTCCCCTTCAACACCCGAGAAGATCAAATCAAGTCGGATATTGGCTTCGGTCAGGATATTTCGAATGCGACGGATATCGTCGCCTCTGACGTAAACAAGTTTTGTCCGCGTGCGTGACAGTCGTCTGGCTTCTCAAATGCGCCGTTCGGGAATATAGGATTCCCTGAGAAGGCCGTTAATTCCCAGTTCTGCGATCCACGCAGCGTCCTTCTGGTCTGTTTTCTGACCAGTGATCATCCGCACGTGTTTTGGATTGACTATA
>NZ_JAHDSX010000144.1:0-288 GCF_020969955.1 Allobaculum fili
TCTCAAGCTCAAATCGAAAAAGTTCAGATCCAACCATACGGATCTTTCTGAGATGTGTGACTGGATTCTTGAGATGACGAAGAAAATTCTGAAATCTCAGCCGCATGATCCGATCGATGTCTACATGGAATCCACCGGAAAATACTCCACACCGGTTTACGACGTCTGTGAAGAGAAAAAGCTGATTCCGCATATAGTCAATCCAAAACACGTGCGGATGATCACTGGTCAGAAAACAGACCAGAAGGACGCTGCGTGGATCGCAGAACTGGGAATTAACGGCCTTCT
>NZ_JAHDSX010000145.1:0-280 GCF_020969955.1 Allobaculum fili
GGTTGTTACGTATTTGTAGAACTCATCTGGTGACAGCTTCGCCAGATCCCACTGATACCGCTCTTCATTGTAGTAGCGGATCTGCTCGTCCAGCAGCGAACAGATCTCCTGGAAAGTCCGGCACTTCTTCAGATCATCACGGATCTCGTCCTTCATATGGCCGAAGAAGCTTTCCTGAGGAGCGTTGTCCCAGCAGTTTCCTCTGCGTGACATCGACTGGCGCAGTTTCTTCTGACGGAGCAGTTCCCGAAACCCGACACTTGTGTAGTGACACCCCTGA
>NZ_JAHDSX010000146.1:0-277 GCF_020969955.1 Allobaculum fili
CAGCGCGACATCTCCGACATCATCCAGGATATCTATGGCTTCCCGGTCTCTGCGGATACGATTTCAAACATCACTGATCGTGTCTATCCGGTTGTTGATGAGTGGCGTCATCGTCCCCTGAAGAAGTGCTATCCTTTCGTATTCGTTGACTGCCTTTACGTATCAGTGAAAACCGATCATGGTGCCAAAGAACAGGCTGTATATGTGGTTCTTGGCTATGACACGGAAGGCTGCAAAGATATCCTTGGCATCTGGATCGGCGAGAGCGAATCCAGGC
>NZ_JAHDSX010000147.1:0-275 GCF_020969955.1 Allobaculum fili
TTATGACGTAGATAATAAGCTCTTCACAGATGTAGAAATCCAGAAACTCGCTAAGAAAAACGAACGCATCGGTGCTCTTGAACTGATGCGCCGAATCACAGAAAAAGGGATATTTATCATGGATCGAGGATTTCATGGTTTCAGTTTAGAAAAGGCGATCATGGATTTGGCGCAGCTGTTTCTGATTCGTCTGAAGAAACGAGACTATCAGGCTCTTCTACAGATTGCAGAAGAATACGACATAGATCCGGAAGTAGATATCACAAAGAATCTGA
>NZ_JAHDSX010000148.1:0-274 GCF_020969955.1 Allobaculum fili
GCAGGCGGCCGTTACGATCTTTCTGTCAAACATCCAGCGAATTTTTAAGCTTTCGGAAAATCCCTGGGATAAGTGCGCCCAAAATTCGGAAAAAACGGACTTATCCACCGAATAATGGGGATATCTCTCCCCCATTACCGGCTTTTTGTAAGCGTCAAATAGAACCCGTCTAGCGCCACCCCCTCCGATCTCGGAAAATTATTCTGAATCGGAGGTTTTTTATGCAACTCGAAACCCTTATGAAGTGGGAAACACTTCTCGAAGATTTCTATCT
>NZ_JAHDSX010000149.1:0-267 GCF_020969955.1 Allobaculum fili
TCGTAATCAAGGTGATCTTCTCTCGCCTGGGCAGCCAGTTCCTTATAGTTCTGGCGGATAAAAGGCAGGCGCAGCCTTTTGGCGTAAGCTTCAATGTTCATTTCATACTCGCTTTCTAGGCAAAGAGTGCCTGGTATTCCTCTACCTGTGCGGCCAGAGGCTCATAGACAGATTGGCGCTGAGGTGCCTGACAGGCTTCTATCCTGAGCAGATCTTTGATTTCTTCCATAGGCCGGTCTTTGTGTCTGGTGAGTATTTCTATGAATT
>NZ_JAHDSX010000015.1:0-49757 GCF_020969955.1 Allobaculum fili
ACTTTGGAGAAATCGATACCGAGATCGATTGCAGGGATGATTGATTCCATGAAAAAGCCTCCTTGAATAAAGGAATTATCCCAAGGAGGCGGTCGAGAAAATACCCGTCTTTTATTTGACGCTTACGTATTTATTAACATTCATTTTTTCAAAAAGCGAAAGGAAAAAGCCGAATTCGTGTACTTTTCGAATTCGGCTTGATTTAAGAGTCCAGAATTATTTCCCGTCTGAATAGCCCGGAGCATTCTCCTCATTCTTTTTTTCGGAATCGGCAGACAGCCGGCCTTCTTTTTGAAGACTGGTAATCGAGGCCAGAAGCAGCGGATCCGTCTCTGGATTGACGCTTACTGGATTCGTCGTTTTGGAAGTCCGGATTTCCTCCGTCTTTGTTTCGGGCAGCGGTACAGTGGCTGTTTCCGGTTTCGATGAGGCCTGCATGGTCTCTTCCAGACTGGAAGGCTTTTTGGGTGCAGGTTCTTTTCCAGTAAGTTCTTCTTCCAGAACAGACGGGCTGGCCGGTTCTTCTTGAACATAAACGTCGTCGACGGCTTCCCCGTTTTGCACGGACGATTCGTCATCCAGGACAGGCTCCGCTTTGCCGGTATCCGCACGAACCGCACTCTTCTCTTTCGAATCGGCGAGCGGAATGTTTTCGGCCGGATCGAGCGGGAAGCTCATGATGGCTTTGAAAATGTCGCCGTCGGTCTGAATGATGAAGTCGCCGTTCTGGACTTCGACAAAGCTTTTGATGATCGCCAGACCCAGACCGCTTCCCGCTTCGTGACGGCTGGCATCGCCGCGTACGAAACGTTCCATGATCTGTTCGGGATCAAAGTCGAGAATGTCTGCTGACGTATTGCGGAAAATCAGCTCGCAGCTCGAACCGCGGTTGATCAGGGTAATGAATACGCGGGAGCCGGGCAGCGAATACTTGCGGATATTGGAAAACAGGTTGTCGATGACGCGGACCATCTTGTTCGGATCGAGATCGATCATGACCGGTCCGTCCAGATTCATAATCGTTTCGAGCTGTTTTTCCGCCAGCGTATCGATCCATTCGGCCTGCACCTGTTCGACCAGTTCACACAGATCGATGTGAACGAGATCGAGTACGATATCGCCGCTGGTCGCCTTGGTGATATCAAACAGGTCTTCAATCAGCGAAGCCAGACGGGCGGAATAATTTTGAAGATGGCTGGCGTAATGATGAATATCGTCCATGTTGTCGGACATGCTGATGAGCTCGGAATAGCTCTGAATGCCCGCTACTGGCGTCTTCAAGTCGTGCGAAACGTTGGAAATCAGCTGGGACTTGGACACCTGGCTGGCCAGTCCTTCGTTGCGCGCGTTTTCGTAATTGCCCGCAATATGGACCAGATCACTGACGATCGGATTGAACATGCCGGCTTTTTCCGGCTTGAACTCGCTGTAGTTGCCCATGGCCAGAGAATGCGAAGCATCCAGAACGTGCTGAAAATCCTGCGAGATGGCTTTGGCAATGCCGACTGCAAAAAGAATGGCGATCAGGCAGCTGATCAGCACAGCCGCAATCAGTCCAAAAAGGTCGAAAAACAGGACGCCAAGAAGCATGAATGCTCCCGTCAGAACGATCCATAAAGCAGATAGTATCGTCAGACGGAATACGGGCATGTGCCGGTTTTGCGAAGAGAAGCTTTCCAGAATCCAGTCCTGGGCATGCACATAACCCCAGTAGCAAAGAGAATCCTGTTCCACAAAAGCTGCCGGACCCATTTTGAAAATGCGCTTAATGTAGAGCGCGATCAACGCGACAGTCATAAAAACCAGGAACCAGAGCAGAATGACGGTCGCCCAGGCGACCAGTTCCGCCTGCCAGTCGTTCATCGCAAAGGAAAGGTACTGCGCCTTCAGCGAACCGTTCGCAAAATTCATCGTGACACGGTTCAGGCCTGGGGAAAGAATCGCGTACATACCGCCAAGAACGAGAATCGCAAACAGCGCCTTCATCCGGCTGAGCTGTGTCAGTAAAGGCAGCCCTTCTTCCAGCCGGTAGCGAAAGAGCAGGACGAACAGAACCACGACGATGGATCCGTATAACATACAGAAATCAAATCCGGTCTGGTTGACGTCCGCAGCGACGCGGGCGACTACGCCGCCGTTGGGCTGCAGCGTTTTGGGTACGTAGTAATGAATGGAAAAATCGTCCGGGAGCACCAGCGAATACGCGTATTCGCAGCCGCTTGGCGAATTGCGCCGCTCTTCGGGAACGAGCGCCGGATTGACGAGAATCGAACGCGCCCTCGAAAAGGAGACGTCCGGCTGAATTGCCCCGGAATACGTGATGCCGCCCGCGGAAGAGCGGATCGTGTAGTCGAGTGCACCGTCGGTCTGGTTATACGAATCTTTCCAGTTGTGGGAATACTCGTTTCCGCCGTAGCGGATAATCCAGGCGAGGTTGGAATCGCGCGCCAGAGATTCGGCGGAAGAGCGAATGCTGTTGCCGGCGTTTTCCTCGATGTACTGCCGTATCGTCGAATCGGTTTCCTCATCCGTTTTCAGCCATTCGGTGCCCGGAACTAGCGATCTGGCCCGGACCACCGCCATGGCTTCGAGCGACGGGGCCAGCGCTTCGGTAAAGACATCGAGCGTTTCTTCCCCCTGCAGGGTAATTTTGGACGTCAGTTTGGTCGCCAGCGTACTCAGGATGAGCAGCAAAATGCAAAGCAGGCAGGTAAACACTTTCGCACCGTTCGATTTCCCGCTTTTTTTCAGTTCCGGCTTTGCCGATTGAAAGCTGGTGCTGCTTTTGGGCTCGTCTTCAAAGGCTGTATTCGGCGCGCTCTGCGTGCTGTCCAGACTTGCCGTCGAAGCCGGCTCGATCAGCCGGGCTCCGCTTATCATGCCGTCAGAGGATCTTTGCGCATTTTGTAGCCGAGGCCCCAGACCACCTGAATGTACTGCGGCTTTTTCGGATCCTCTTCGATTTTTTCACGCAGTTTTCGAATGTGGACGGTAATGGTTTCGGTCGAAATCGCATCTTCTTTCCAGACCAGCTCATAAATCTCGGCTGCGGAATAGACACGCTCGGGATGGCGCATGAGCAGTTCAAGAATCTGGAATTCCTTCGGGGTAAGATGCACCGGCTCATTGCGGACAAACACTTCCTTGGTCATCGGATTCAGAGACAGATCGCGGTTGACGAGCGAAGCGTTATCGGGTTCATCCTTGGCGTTTTTCATTTCCAGAAAACTGTCGTAGCGGCGCAGCTGCGCCTTGACGCGGGCGAGCAGTTCCATGGACGAAAACGGCTTGGTCAGATAGTCGTCGGCACCGATCGTCAGGCCGTTGATCTTATCGACTTCTTCGGATCTTGCCGAAAGGATAATAATCGGGAAATCATAATTTTTACGGACTTCCTGAATCATGGTCAGACCGTCCATGACCGGCATCATCAGATCGACGATGGCCAGATGAATTTTGTCTCCCGCTTTGCCAAGCTCTTCCAGGCCCTGTGCGCCGTTGGCGGCCAGCAGGACCTCGTAGTTTTGTGAACGAAGATAAATCGCAATCGCATCGCGAAGCCCCTTTTCATCTTCAACAACAAGAATCGTATGGTTCATCGTGTTCCCCTCTTTCTTTTCCTGTCTCCAGACGGATCGGAATTTCCCGTTTGCCTGCCGCGTATGTTCGCGCCAGAGCTTCCAGTCTGGTTTTATCTTCTAATTCTGGTGTCTGCACAGGCTTTTCTTAAGCAGACACTATGCTTTCAGTATAAAGCGCCGTATGCATCTGCGCGCTTTTTTAAGAAAACCTTCAGATGGCCGGAAGAATTTTTCCAGAAGCCCTCTGGATGGACCAGATGCGATGCAAGGCTGCAGATAGCTTTCTCCAAACACTCTCCAGTTGGAGAGAATTCTTGCCGATTTCCGTAAAAAAAGCCCCGCAGACTGCGGAGCAAAAGCGCTTCATAAAGCAGGACCATCCAGGGATTCGATCCGCATTTTTTGCCCTTATCGGACCGCCGTTTTATTGCGTACGGCTTTCTTTTCCCCGGTCCGGTTTTCCTGCAGATCCGAAAGACCGGCCAGCCGGCGCGCTCGATCTTCCATCGCCTTTCGTCTGGCCCGCTCGAGCATGACGCTCTGCAGCGAGGTATGTTCCAGACCCGCATTCGCACGGTTTCGATGCTTCGACTTTGGTGCATGCACTCGTTCGGCGCTTCTGACCGGGCGGCGAAAGCGGATCGGCCGCATGCCGCCGGTACAGAACAGATGGACGCCGGTTATCAGCACGATCAGTAAAAGAATGAAAACGAGTCTTCGCTCCGGTACGGCAAGCAGACCGAGCAGAAGCAAAACGAAGTACAGCCCCCACCGGCCGGCGCTCGCTTCCCAGTCGCAGCGCGTGAGCCAGAACCAGCACGGATAGCTCACCAGCAAAACGATCGGTCCGCAAAATACCAGGGTGATCATGCTCGAAACATCCATGAGCAGACCGGCCAATATCTGACCAACGACGCACAGGACAAGGTTTCGCATCGCTTCTTCAAATTTAAAGCGGCCGCAGACCATGAGAAAGGAAAGCAGCAGGCTGATCAGAATTGTAAACGGGATCCGGGATCCTTCCCCGGAAGCCAGAAGCAGGCCGCTGGCCATGCCGACATTGCCGGCGCCAAACCAGAACAGCGAGCTCTTCCAGTACTTTTTTATATTTCGGCTGCAGTGCCTTGTCCAGAAGCGCGTCCGGTCACAAAATTTCTTCCATCCTGCGCGCCAGGACGAAGCGGACGGAGCCGACCGGCGTTTTGATCCGTTGTAGACCGCTTTAGGATTTGTCTTTTTTTGTATTGCCGAGTCCATGCGCTCACCTCGCTTTCCAGTTTACTGTCTGGTGTCAAAACTTATCCTGTGAAATTCTTATCAATTTTGAAAGATTGTCTGTACCGCTTTTTCCGGCAGCCTGCAAGGCAGGCCGGTATCGTGAAAAAAGCGCATTTCCCGGGGAAACGCGCAGGATTTCAGAGAGGAGTCTTGCTCTCTGTACAGACGAGATGAAATCGGGCACTTTTGTACGGCTTCCGATTCTAGATTATTTCTTGTCTGGAATAGATAGTCTAACTGGATGCCTAGTAGTTTTCAACCGGGCGGCGTTCGGCTTTCAGATTGTGCTTTTTAAGCGAACGCTTCGCGAGTTCGGCTTCGACTTCATGCCAGCTGACATCCTTCTGTGCCATCAGCACGCAAAGATGATACAGCAGATCGCCCATTTCGCCGATCAGATGTTCCTTGTCCTGACTGAGCGAGGCGATAATGACTTCCGTGCACTCCTCGCCGACTTTTTTGAGAATCTTTTCTTCGCCTTTTCCAAAAAGATACGCCGTATACGAGCCTTCTTCCGGATTGGCTTTGCGATCCATGACGGTTTCGTACAGTTCCTGCATTTCGTTATTCTTCATGCTCTTTCTCCTCAAAGCTTTCCAGCTTGCGATAAAAACAAGTGCGATTGCCCGTATGACAGGCAGGACCGGTACTTTCTACCTGAACGAGCAGCGTATCCCCGTCGCAGTCCTTGTACATCGACTGAACGATCTGGAAATTGCCGGACGTTTCGCCTTTGATCCAGAGCGCATTGCGGCTTCTGGACCAGAAGGTTGCTTTTTTCGTTTCCAGCGTCTTTTCCAGCGCTTCTTCATTCATCCAGGCGACCATTAAAACGGTGCCATCTTTGGCGTCCTGCACAACGGCCGGGATGAGTCCGCCGCCTTTTTCAAAATCGAGATCGAAATCCTTGCCCGTCATCGAACCGCAATCCCCTTTCCTTTCAAATAGTCTTTAACATCCGTTACGCTCAGCTCATCGTAGTGAAAAAGCGACGCAGCCAGGGCAGCATCCGCGGCGTCTTCTTCAAAGACTGTCGCAAAATCTTCGAGCTTGCCGCAGCCGCCCGAAGCGATCAGCGGCACGCTGACGGCCTTTCGAACGGCTTTGCACAAATCGAGGTCAAAGCCCTGCTTTGTGCCGTCCGCATCCATGCTCGTCAGAAGAATTTCTCCGGCGCCAAGACGCACGCCTTCTCGAATCCATTCGATCGCGTCGCGTCCGGTATCGATCCGGCCGCCGGCTTTGTAGCAGTGCCAGGAACCGTCGGGCTGCCGCTTGGCATCGACCGCCAGCACAATACAGCTCGAACCGTACATGTGCGCGGCCTGTTCGATCAGTTCGGGATGATCGAGCGCGGCGGAATTCAGAGACACTTTGTCCGCGCCGTGATTGAGCAGATCACGGATCTGTTCGATCGAGGAAATGCCCCCGCCTACGGTCAGCGGAATAAAAACCTGTTCAGCCACGCGGGCTACGGTTTCGACCATCGTCTTGCGGCCCTGCCAGGTGGCTGTAATGTCGAGAAAGACGAGCTCATCCGCACGCTGGTCGTTATACTTTCTGGCCAGCTCCACCGGATCCCCGACTTCCTGAATGCCTTCAAAATGAACGCCCTTGACGACTTTGCCATCGCGTACGTCCAGACAGGGAATGATTCGTTTCACTAACATGACGCATCCTCCCCCACGCCTTTTCCGGCCGCAATCGCCTCTTTTAAGGAGAGCGATCCGGAATAAATCGCCTTGCCGGCGATGGCGCCATACAGATTCTGCTTTGCAAGACGCTCAATATCGCTCAGCTGACTGACGCCGCCGGAAGCGACCAGCTGACAGTCTGTAAAGGAAGAAAGATGCTCCATCAGATCAAAGGAAGGGCCCATGAGCATGCCGTCCTTGCGGATATCCGTAACGATCAAAGTTTGAACACCAGCCTCTTCCATCTGTTTTACGGCGTCATCGAGTTCGATGCCGCCATCTTCGAGCCAGCCGGCGACCATGACCCGGCCGTCTCTTGCATCAAGCGAGACGGCGATCCGATCGCCGTACTCTTCACAAAGGTCCTTGACCATCTGCAAATCTTCCAGAGCCGCTGTGCCCAGAATGATGCGGTGCATGCCATGATCGAGGTAGCGTTTCGCATCGGCTTTTGTTCGGATGCCGCCGCCCACTTCCGCTGGAATATGGAGTGCGTTTGCGGCTTTTAAAATGAGTTCATCGTTGACGGGATGACCGGCTCTGGCGCCGTCCAGATCGACGAGATGAATAAACTCGGCGCCGTCGTTTTCAAACGAAGCGGCGGTGCTCAGCACATCGGCAGCGACCTGACTGGCCTGATTGTAGTCGCCCTGACGCAGGCGAACCGGCTTGCCGCCGAGAATGTCAATGGCTGGAAAAATAATCATGCGCCAAACTCCTTTCCAAACCATTCCAGAATACGCAGTCCCGTCGTTCCGGATTTTTCCGGATGAAACTGGCAGCCCAGAACGTTGTCTTTCCATACGATGGCCGGAACCGTATACGGTCCATAGCTGCAGTACGCCGCCAGCTCGGACGGATTCCAGTCCATACCCGCGTAGCTGTGGTCGAAATATACGTACGGATCGGCTTCGATTTCTTTCGCGATTGGAAAATTCGAAGCGCAGTACAGACGGTTCCAGCCGATTTGCGGAACCGGCAGCGTAATCGCTGTTCCGTCTTCATGAAATTCAATCGGCTCCATGGCTTTCACGCTTCCCTGCAGAAGGCCAAGACCTTCGTGTTCGCCAAATTCAAACGAACGCTCGTACAGAGCCTGCATGCCCAGACAAATGCCGAGCAGCGGGATGCGATCTTCTTTGACTTTTTTCAGAAGCCATGTATACAGGCCGTTTTTGTGCAGAGCGCCGATCATGTCTTCAAACGCGCCGACCCCGGGCAAAATGAGCTTGGAGCAGTCTTCGAGCTCCGCTGGCGAAGAACCGATTTTCGTCTCCAGACCCAGATGGCTGCAGGCGGACGTCACGGAATGGAGGTTGCCCATTCCATAATCAATAATTCCAATCATTCCAGCACCCCTTTCGTCGACGGCAGACGGTCGCTTTCAATCCGGATGGCCTGACGGATCGCCCGGCCCAGTCCTTTAAAAATGGCTTCGATCTGGTGGTGATCGTTTTTGCCATACACGTGGACATGCAGCGTCAGCCCCGCGTTAAAGGCGAAGGCGCGCAGAAATTCTTCAATCATTTCCGTGGAAAAGCCGTTGATCGATTCCCGGTGAAACTGTACGTCCAGTACAAGATACGGGCGTCCGGAAAAATCGAGATCGACCTGCGCAAGACTTTCGTCCATCGGCAGGCGGCAGTTTCCGTAGCGGGCAATGCCGCGCTTGTCGCCCAGGGCATTTCGAACGAGGCTTCCTAATAAAATCCCGGTATCCTCGATCAGATGATGGTCGTCCACATCGACATCGCCGTCCGCTTTCAGACGCAGATCCATGCCGGAATGAAAGGCGAACAGCTCAAGCATGTGGTTAAAAAAGCCGATGGGCGTCGCAATGGAGGCTTCGCCTGTTCCATCGAGATCGAGCGCGATCTCGATCTGGGTTTCTTTTGTAACACGGCGATCATTCGATTTACGCATGCTCTTCTCCTTTGGAAAATTCGAAATTTTCGCTCTTCGAAAGTTCTGAATGGTTTGCGTTTCTGTCATTAAAGGCTTTAAGAATGGCTAAAACCTGGTCGTTTTCTTCGGGCAGGCCGATCGTAATGCGGATGCGCTCCTTATTGCCGTACGTACGAACGGTAATGCCAGCCTCTTCAAACGCCTGTTCGAGCGCTTCAATCGATTTTGGATCGTCCTTTGGACGCAGCGCATAAAAATTGGCGTGAAATTCGCCCGCTTCCAGAGAGGAGAGGGCTTTGAGTTCGTCCTGAATGCGGTTCGACTCGTCGACGATGACGTTCAGATAGTCTTCCATGATTTCCGGATGGGCCAGAACAGCACGTGCGGCGAGCTGATCAAGCGTCGAAATCGAATAGACGATTTTATACAAAGCCAGCTTCTCGAGCAGCTGCGGCGAAGCGCTCAGATAGCCCAGCCGAATTCCCGCGGCACCCCAGGCTTTGGAAAGCGTCTGCGTGACGATCAGATTGTCATGTTTTTCAATCCGATTCAGAGCCGACTGATCACAGAAGTTCATATACGCTTCATCCGCAGCCAGAACAATCGGATCGAGCATAGTCGCCAGCCGGTCAATTTCCTCGCGGGTTAACAGATGCCCGGTCGGATTGTTCGGGTTGGAAAGCAGGACAAGTCCTGCATTGTGTTCTTTAGCGAAGCGGACAAAATCGTCGAGATCAAACGAACCGTCCCACGCGGTATCATACAGACACGTATCGGACTGGATGCAGCCGGCGTAAAAGCGGTACATGCCAAAGTCCGGATTGAGCATGACCAGCGTTTTTCCATCCCGGCAAAGCGTGGTAATCATCAGCTGCAGCAGCGCGTCGCTGCCGTTACCCACGACAATTTCTTCCGGCTTCAGACCGGTCTGCTTCCCGATGGCCTTGCGCAGTTCGATGGCGTCGTCATCGGGATAGCGGTTAAGCGCGCTCTCCTGAAGCAGCGCGTGAAACGTATCGAGGATGCGGGAATCCCAGGGTCTGGACGATTCGTTGGCATTGAGCAGGACGCCCTGGTGGCTGTGCGCTTCATAGGTATAGCCCATGGCTTACTCCCCTTCCTCGCGCTCGATCTCATCCTGGTTTTCGGACGCGTCGTGCACGCGGATGCGCACCGCGTTGGCGTGCGCTTCGAGATCTTCCTCCTGCGCCATGCGAATGATCTTGTGTCCATTCTTTTGAAGGGCCTGATCGGAGTAATACATATAAGAAGATTTTTTGGTAAACGCGTCGACGCCTAAAGCGGAAGAGAAGCGGGCTGTGCCGCTGGTCGGCAGAACGTGGTTGGTGCCGCCGAAGTAGTCGCCGATGCTTTCGCACGTCGTATAGCCGAGGAAGACGCTGCCGGCGTTTTTAACGAGCGGCAAATAGTCGATCGCGTTTTCCACCTGAAGTTCGAGGTGTTCCGGTGCGATTTCGTTGGAAATTTCAATGGCTTCATCCATCGTATCGGTCAGAATGGCGGTTCCAAAAGAAGCCAGGGACTGTTCAATAATTTCTTTTTTCGGCAGAACGTCCGTCTGTTCGCGCAGCGCCTGATTGACCGCTTCGATGAGCGGTTCGCTGGTGGTGACCAGAATCGAGGATGCCATCGGGTCGTGTTCCGCCTGGGAAAGCAGATCGGAAGCGACATGATCCGGATTGGCGTTTTCGTCCGCAACGACGAGAATTTCACTGGGTCCGGCGATCATGTCGATATCGACTTTTCCAAAAACCAGCTTTTTCGCTGCAGCGACGTACATATTTCCAGGGCCGGTAATTTTATCGACCGGCGCGATCGTTTCTGTACCATACGCCAGTGCGGCGACCGCCTGCGCGCCGCCGGCTTTGATAATTTCGGTGACGCCCGCAATTTTCGCCGCGGCCGCCAGGTTGGGTGAAATCTTTCCGTCTTTTCCCGGAGGCGTCGTCATGACAATGCGGCGAACGCCGGCCACTTTGGCCGGAATCGCGTTCATTAATACGGAAGAAGGATACTGCGCCCGACCCCCGGGGACGTAAATGCCGACCGCATCGAGCGGCAGCACCCGCCAGCCGAGGTATACACCGTCTTCTTTTTCCAGAGACTGCGGCGTCTGCACCTGCGTTTCGTGGTAAGCCAGAATGTTCTGGGCGGCTTCCTGCATGGCCGCGACAAATTGCGGATCGGCTTTGGCCGCCTGCTCTTCGAGCTCTTCATTAGAAACGATAGGATCGTCCAGATCGATGCGATCAAACTGAAGGGTCAGATCGTGGAGCGCCTGATTTTTGCCGGAACGGACTTTTTCAATGATGGAACTGGTCTTCACCAGCATGTCCGGCGAAATTTCATACGCACGGCTCTGAAGGTAGGCTTTCAGTTCAGCCCGGTCGTCTTTTCCAATGGTTTTAAGCATTTTCACTCACCGCTTTCTGCAGATCCAGAAGGACCTGTTCAATTTCCTTTTTCTTCAGCTTCCAGCTGGCTTTGTTCACAATGACCCGCGCGGAAATCTCGCAGACTGTATCGAGTACCTGCAGGCCGTTGGCTTTCAGGGTGCTGCCGGTTTCCATGATGTCGACGATGCCGTCCACCAGACCGATCAGCGGCGAAAGTTCTACCGACCCGTCGATCTTGATGATTTCCACGTCCATGTTGCGTTTCAGAAAGTATTCTCGGGCGACGTGCGGGTATTTCGTACCGATGCGCACGCGTCCTTTTTTGGTAAACAGATCCGAATCGGGCAGCGCCGCGACAATGAAGCGGCACTTGCCGGTGTTCAGATCCAGCATTTCGTAATAGTCCGCCGGGTTTTCGAGAAGCGTATCCTTGCCGACGACGCCCAGATCGGCGGCGCCGTGCTCGACGTACGTAATGCAGTCGTTGGATTTCACGAGCACGTAGCGAATGTCGTGTACCGTATCGGGCAAAATCAGCGCCCGTCCTTTGTTGCGAACTTTTTCGGTTCCGTAGCCGGCTTCTTCGAGCATCGTCAGCGTTTTGTCTTCGAGCCGGCCTTTGGTCAGCGCAATCGTCAGACTCATGGGCGTACCTCCATTCGGGTTTCAATGTCTTCCAGGCCTTCTTCTTCCAGCAGGCAAACGGCGAAATTTTTGCGGATGCGCGCCGCCTCCGCAAAGGCTTCTCTGGCTTTGTGCGGCGGATAGGCCAGCACGATTTTGCGGCGCTCTTCCTGATCCGGAAGGAGAGCCACTAACGGATTGATTTTAAAGGCGAATCCGATGGAGGGCATCGAATTTCCAAAAGCGCTCATCAGATTGTCATAACGGCCGCCGGAAAGCACCGCGTTCGAAGCGCCGGGAACGAACGCTTCAAAAATGATGCCGGTGTAGTAGTTGAGATGCGGCAGCTTGCCCAGATCAAAGCCGATCATCTCGCCGTAGCCGGCTTCTTCCAGAAAACGACCAGTCGCTTCGAGCTCTTCGAGAACGGCTACAGTCGACGGATCGAAGGCGAGTGCCTTGGCTTTTTCAAGGGTTTCAAACCCGCCGTCGAGCAGCGGAAGGTGCAGGAAATAGCGCCGTATGTTCTGGTCGAGATGCTTTTCATCGAGAAAGTTCTGCAGTTCGACCATCGACTTCTTATCACTCAGATCCGCGAGCGTCGCAATATCGTCTTCGTCATCAAAAACCAGACGGGCCGCGTCGGAAAGCAGACGCGCATCCGACATTTCCAGACGCCAGTCTTTCAGACCGTACGACTGCAGCGCCTTGAGCGATTCCAGCGCGCAGATCAGAACCTGCAGATCGTCGGTGCTGCCGATCAGTTCGACGCCGCAGTCAAGAGTCTGAATGGCTTTTCCGGTATAGGCTTTGCGCAGTTTCCACACATCGCTCAAATAGGACAGACGCAGCGGATGAGCCGCGTTTTTCAGGGCGGTCGCGGCGATGCGGGCGATCGGAATGGTCATGTCCATTCGGAGCGTGACAATATCCTGGTTTTCGTCGAACAGCTTGACCATCTGCCGGTCTTCGAGATTGGAAAACGCCTGATTGTACGTCTGGTAGTATTCCATCGCCGGCGTGCTGACTTCTTCAAAGCCAAAGGCATCAAAGACATCGAGAATCTGCGAACATAAGGCTTTTTGCTTGCGCACATCGCGCGAGAGCGCGTCTCGACATCCAAACGGGGTTCTCAGTTCCATGACAAATCCTTTCCGGAATGGATCTAAAGATCCATCCCTTTGTTCTGATCGTTTACGGGTTTACGCCATTCCTGGCGTTTCTGGCTTAAATTTCTGACTGTCCAGACGGTTTTGAATTTTTCAAATCCGTCAAAATCCAGCCGTAGAAACAAAAAAACTTTCACCCCAAAGGACGAAAGTATCGTGATCCCACCTTTTTTTACGTTCTCCTCGCGAAGAACGCCTCTGCAACTGAAAAGACAGTCTGTCCTTTAACGGAGACATCCGGGATCCCATTTCCTGAATCCGGCTCCGGGCTGTGATTCCATCCTGTCTCTGTCTTCCTTTCACCGTACGGAAGCTCTCTGCTCAGTTCAAAGATGTACTGGTGCCCTTCTGCGCCTTTGTGAATTTATTCCAGATTTTATAAATCGCCCTGTGCGGTGTCAACTTTCCCTCCCGCAGTTTACAAAGGTCTTCCGGCGAATGTTTCATTTTCTTACATTTTTCAGACGCTTTGTGCGTTCTTCAAAGACGTTTTGACCGCTGTGTCTTCACTTTCCATCCAAAAAGAAAAGAAGTTCCCAGGCTGAGAACTTCCTGCTCGAACAAATCGATTCTCCCTCAGGCAAAGACGCTTTCCCTTTGCCCTTCTGGCCGCTTTCTTTTAAAGGCAGTAAAAATATGCGCAAAGTCTGTCTTCAGTGCGATCCGGCCGCACGAAAGCAGCAGAAGCGGGGACAGGCTATCGATTTCTCGTTTTATTTCTCTCTTTCGCGTGTGCGAAAGCCGGGTGTACGCCTCCTTTCTGCATGAAAAAACGGAAACAGCGCCTTCGGCTGTCTCCGCGATTATTTCTGCAGAATTCCCTCCGTTGGCATTATCCAAATCAGGTTAGCGGTCGGAGCGCCCAGCTCCCTCTCAGCTCATTTGTGAGCTCCCGTGCTGTTCTCGTTTTCTTTATTGTAGGCTCTATGTGAAAAAAGGAAAGGCTTTGCGTACCATACAGCCTTTCCCGAGCGGCGGTCGCCGTTCTAAGCGCTTTCTCTGACAGTGCAGCAGACATCATAATCCGTACGTCTCAAATCATGCCCTCCGCAAAGCGGATCGGACAGGATAAAGAATCGATACCACAGAAAAGCCGTGAAGGCAAAATCCGGACAGACGGAAAACCGAAAAATCGAGCGATTGGGCGATGGCTTGTCCAGCCCAGAAAAAAAACGCGCCGGATGAACGTCCGACGCATTTTTTCTGAGCTTTGCAGAGTCTTCTTTATTTCTGCTGGGAGCGGATATAGTTCAGCGTGCCGCCCACATAGAGCGTAGGCAGATCTTCCAGTCCAAACTGACTGTTGAGAACATACGTATGGCCTTTGGTCTGGTTGATGACGCGAAGTCCCTGTTCTGGGTCGAGGTCGTGCAGATTTTCGAACGTGAGCACGTCCATCTCGTCGATATCGTCATAGTCTTCCGGATTCTGGAAGGTGAGCGGAAGAATGCCGAAGTTGATGAGGTTGGCCAGGTGAATTCGCGCAAACGATTTGGCCAGAACCGCCTTGATGCCCAGATACATCGGGGCGAGCGCCGCATGTTCGCGGCTGCTTCCCTGTCCATAGTTTTCGCCGGCTACGATAATACCGCCGTTATTGGCTTTGCAGATTTTGTCGAAGCCTTCCTTATTGTTGCGGAACACGAAAGTCGACAGCTTTTCGATATTGGAACGATACGGCAGCACTTCCGCACCGGCTGGAGCGATGTGGTCGGTCGTAATGTTGTCTTCGAGCTTGATGACGACTTTCTTTTCGAACGCATCCGGCAGCGGATCGTTGATCGGAAGCGGCTTAATGTTGGGGCCGCGTACAATTTCCACGTCTTCCGGATGCTCGCTTGGCGCAAGAATCATGGAATCGTCGATATAAACGGGTTCAATAAAATCGCTGTCCGGATAGTCGATCGCGCGCGGATCGGCGAACACGCCGGCAATCGCGCTGGCCGCGGCGGTTTCGGGCGAAACGAGGTAAACGCCCGCTGAGTTCGTTCCGGAACGGCCGTAGAAGTTGCGGTTGAACGTACGCAAAGAGACGCCTTCGCTTTTTGGAGACTGGCCCATGCCGATGCAGGGACCGCACGTGCATTCGAGGATGCGCGCGCCGGCTTTGACAAACGTCTGGAGCGCACCGTTTTCCATCAGCTTAATGAGAACCTGACGGCTGCCCGGCGAAACGACGAGTGAAACGTTTGGCGCAATCGTTTTGCCTTCAAGAATGGCAGCAGCTTTCATCAGATCTTCAAAACCAGAGTTGGTGCAGGAGCCGATAGCGACCTGATCGACTTTCTTTCCGGCGAGCTCTTCGATGGATTTGACCGCGTCCGGAGAATTTGGACAGGCGGCAGCCGGAACCAGCGTGGACAGGTCGATGATTTCGACGTCGTCATAAACGGCGCCTTCGTCAGCTTTCAGTTCGATCCAGTCTTCTTCCCGGTTCTGTCGCTTCAGAAATTCGCGGGTGCGTTCATCCGAAGGGAAAATGGATGTCGTTGCGCCGAGTTCCGCGCCCATGTTCGTAATGGTCGCGCGCTGGTAAACCGAAAGCGAATTTACGCCGTCTCCGGTATATTCAAACACTTTGCCTACGCCGCCCTTTACGCTGCGGCGGCGCAGAAGTTCAAGAATGATGTCCTTGGCCGAAACGCCATGGGGAAGCTTTCCCGTCAGGCGCACTTCAACGACTTTTGGATAGGCAATCGTATAAGGCAGACCCGCCATCGCCTTGGCAACATCGAGGCCGCCGGCGCCCATCGCAAAGCTGGCCATGGCCCCGGCCGTCGGGGTGTGGGAATCCGAACCGATCAGCGTCTTGCCCGGACGGGCAAACCGTTCGAGATGTACCTGATGGCAGATCCCGTTGCCGGGTCTGGAAAACAGAACGCCGTGCTTAGCGGCTACAGACTGCAGATAGGCATGGTCATCCGCGTTCATGAAACCGGACTGGAGCGTGTTGTGATCGACATACGAAACGGAAAGTTCCGTCTGCACCTGATCTACGCCCATGGCTTCGAGCTGAATGTAGGCCATCGTGCCGGTTGCATCCTGGGTGAGGGTCTGATCAATGCGCAGATCCGCGGGTGTGCCCGGGGTATGGGCATCGTTGAGTACGTGTGAATCGAGAATTTTTTGAGTCAGAGTCTTCTTCATAGTCGTCCCTTCCATTTTTTCTTCTAATGATATCAAATCGGTTGTAAACGGAAGTTTTTTCTTTCTGAAAAACCCGATTTCCCGTTTTCAATGTTTGAAATGTGTTTCACTTTGTTATACTGACTCAAACATTGAGCGAAGAAAGGGGTCTTTTTTTATGAGCACTTCTCTGAAAGCAGTTTATCGCGACTGTCTGCCGGACAATTCGATCGAGCCGGATCTGTATTCCATTTATCACGTGAAGCAGGGGCTGCGAAATGAAAACGGCACCGGCGTCAAAGTCGGCCTGACCCGCATCTGCGATGTCATCGGCTACGAGATGGTCAAAAACCATAAGCGCCCGATCGACGGCGAGCTGATTTACCGCGGCTACTCCATTAAGGATCTGGTCGCCATGGAAAAGCTCGATTCAAAAATCCGCGGCTACGAAACCGCCGCTTTTCTTCTCATTTTCGGAAAGCTGCCCAGCCCGGCGGAACTCGGAGAATTTCAGTACGCGATCAAGCATCACTTTTCGAGCAGTCTCGTTTTTGAAACGTACCGGACCAAGGATCTGCTTAACGCCATGCAGATCGAAGTTCTCAAACTGTACGGCCTCGATCACAACCCCGATACCGATACGCTGGAGGACCGCATGATGAAGGGACTTTGCATTCTTTCTTCTCTGCCTCTTTTCGTGTTCTCGGTCTACTCGCATAAGAAAATTTCTTCCTATCCCCTTCCCGCCGCCGGCTTTGCGGAAAACGTGCTCTGGATGGCCAGAGACAACCAGCCCTACACGAAGCAGGAAGCCAGAGTGCTGGACGTTTTGATGATGCTGCACGCGGATCATGGCGGCGGCAACAACTCCACCTTCGCGGATGTCGTCATTTCTTCCACCGGTACCGACATTTACTCGTGCATTTCCGCGGCCATCGGCTCGCTCAAGGGACCGAAGCATGGCGGTGCCGCCGGCAAAGTCGGCGCACAGACGCAGATGCTTCTGAAAAAGCTGAACAAGGATTCGAGCGATGAAGACGTGCTTCAGCTTTGCGAAGACATTCTCGATAAAAAAGAAGGCGACGGTTCGGGTCTGATTTACGGCATCGGCCACGCCATTTACACGAAAAGCGATCCGCGCTGTCAGCTGATCAAGGAAGAAGTCCGCCGGCTGGCGCAGGAAAAAGGCGAACTGGAAACGTTCGAACTGATGGACCGCTTTGAAAAAGCGGCGGTCGCCACGATGAAAAAGCGCAAGGGCACGCACGTCTGCGCCAACGTCGACTACTATTCCGGCTTTGCCTATCACATGCTTGGCATCGACCAGTCGCTCTTTACCCCGCTCTTTGCGACCAGCCGCTGCGCCGGCTGGATTGCCCATCATCTGGAAAACCGGCAGAACAATCGCAAGCTGATTCGACCAGCCAACATTTATGTCGGCGAACACCGTGTTCCGAAAGTCTTGCAAGAGGCGCGGACAAAACAGCCCGGCGAAACCCAGTAAAATTCGTACGCATCGTCCAGTCCCGGAACTCTCAGGAAAAGACGATGCGTTTTTCTTTTTGAAAAGGCAGAGTTTTTTCGAAGACAAAAGGATTTTTGCGGCCTCGTCTGGATGCATCCTGGCAATGCTTACCGATGGAAAACAGACGTTTTCTGGCCGTTGGTTTCTGCTATACTGGTCAGAGTACGAAAGGCGGATTTATTATGCTTGACGATTTTAATACTGAAGAGAAAATCAAAGACTTATTTAAGAGCAGTCATCTTCCCAAAGGAAAGGAAGACTATCTGATTGTTTATTCGACCTGGCCTACGACAGCCATGATTTTAGGGGGCGCCGGCACAGCCATGACTTCGGATGTCGATTCCGCCTACGGGGGCTATCTGGTGCAGATTTGCGATGACGGCCTGAACCTGCTTCCGCTGGTTCGCAAAAACAAGCGCGACGGCGTGTTCGCGGCAGCACGCATGGATCTTTCCACCACAAAAGGCATCCGTCTTCTGCGCGAAGACATCGCTTCCTTCAAAAACCGTCCCGCCAACGGCTTTCTGCCCTTTGCCCGCGCGATTACCATCACGACCAAAGCCGGCAAAAAATACGTCTGGATGATTAACAAGAAGGAAAAAAATCTGCCCTATCACGAAAATGGAATGCGCGCACTTCTCGAATTTGGAAAAACGATTCATTAGTACAGCGGCATGCAAGAGCGGCCGAATCCATACGGCGGTTTCCCTGCGTTTCATGGCGTTTCCATCGTTCTGGATTTTGTTTTACCCTCTGCACATAGAAAAACGACCGCGATTTCGGACTGTTCCGGGTCGCGGTCGTTTTGCGTTCGAATGGGCGTTTAATCTTTTCGTTTTAGCCGATGCGGGCTTCGAGACGGCGGCCAATCGCCTGCAGGAACTCGGTCGAGTTCAGCTTAGTGGCCGGACGGTCGCAGAGCGCGACCAGATCGCCGGTCATTTCGCCGTCTTCAATCGTCTGCAGCGTCGCTTCTTCGAGATCGTCCGCAAAATGAATCAGTTCGGGAATCTCGTCGAATTCCGCGCGTTTGCGCAGCGCACCGCTCCAGGCAAAAATGGTAGCCACCGGGTTGGTGGACGTTTCTTCGCCTTTGAGATAGCGATAGTAATGCCGGGTGACGGTACCGTGTGCAGCTTCGTATTCGTAGTTGCCGTCCGGAGAAACCAGAACGGACGTCATCATGGCCAGCGAGCCAAACGCGGTGGAAACCATATCGGACATGACATCGCCGTCGTAGTTTTTGCACGCCCAGATAAAGCCGCCTTTCGAGCGGATGACACGGGCAACCGCGTCATCGATCAGCGTGTAAAAATACTCAATTCCAGCCGCTTCAAACCGGGCCCGGTATTCCTGGTCGTACACTTCCTGGAAAATATCCTTGAAGCGGTGATCGTACTTTTTCGAAATCGTATCCTTTGTGGAAAACCAGAGATCCTGTCTGGCGGACAGCGCAAATTCAAAGCAGCTGCGCGCGAAGGAATAAATGGAAGAATCCTTGTTGAACTGACCCTGCAAAACGCCCAGGCCTTCAAAACGGGCAATTTCTTCTTCGATTTCAATGCCGGAATCGCCGGTAAAGACAAGACGGGCTACGCCGGGTTCTTCTACGCGGATTTCCGAAGCCCGGTACACGTCGCCAAAAGCGTGACGGGCAATCGTGATCGGCTTTTCCCAGGTGCGAACAGCCGGCTTAATGGAGCTGACCATGATCGGCGTACGGAAGACGGTTCCATCCAGAATGGCACGGATCGTACCGTTCGGCGATTTCCACATTTCGGAAAGGCCGTATTCTTCAACCCTCTGCTTATTGGGGGTAATGGTCGCACACTTGACGCTGACGCCGTATTTTTTGTTAGCCAGCGCTGCATCGATGGTGACCTGATCCTTCGTCGCTTCCCGGTTGACCAGGGAAAGGTCGTAGTACTCGCTCTTCAGATCCACGTACGGAAGAATCAGGATCTCCTTAATCTGAGACCACAGTACGCGGGTCATTTCATCGCCGTCCATTTCGACCAGCGGTATTTTCATCTGAATTTTCATAAATTTTCCTCACAACGCATTTATTCTAATCAGAGTGAAAATGGTTTTCAAACCTGCCGGGGCCGGTTCCATTGTTTCGACTGGCTTTCCATGGGTTTTGAGTACTCTTTTCCAAAATACAAAAAGCGGGCCGTTCTGGTCCGCCTTTCTTTTCCTGAGATTAAACGTCTGTTTTCGGACTGGATCGCCTACGCAAAGAGAATGCCAAGCGTGATGGCGAAGAGCGCAAAGCTGATAATGGCTGCGATCATCCATCCGGTTTTTACCTTTTTCAAAGAAGCGACTTCTTCTTTGAGAAGTTCGATTTCATTTCGTTCCAGATCCTTTTCCATTTTGGTTTTCGGCTCGGCCATATACTCTCCCCGCTTTCCGTTTTTTCGTTCTGTATGCATTCCAGCAGATCTTCGATTGGAAGGTCCGCAGGACGGATTGGAAAGATCCTTTTTGCAAACTTGTCTTCGCTCATTTTACCATGATTCGGGGGCGCCCTTACGGACACGATCGAAAGTCTGCCCGGCAATGCCTTCCTGATCTCCCCGCTGCGCGTTTCCGCCCACAGGAAAAGACGGTCCGAAGACCGTCTCTTTTCTTGTGGGAGCAGTGAGATCGCTATTCCTGCGCTTCCTCTTCCTCTTCGGATTCTTCTGAAGCAGAAGAAGGTTTGTGCAGGGTAAGAATATACGTTCCGTCTGCGGGGAGTTCTTCATCTTCCTTGGGCTCGCCGATAATCTCGAGCTCACAGGGATATCCCATGGATTCAAGGGTATCGAGAAGCCCCTGTTTGCCAAGCTGTTTGGTAATGCGGTAGCCACAGGCACAGTTTCCATACTGTTCCAGGCAGGAAATGATCCAGGCTGGGATCTTGCTTGAACTTGAAGTGGACATGATCTGACCTCCTGTTAATTTGTGTTCGGACTTGCGTGTCGTGTTAAGTGTACCCCACATTGAAGAAAAACCGGACAGAAAGAAACGCAATTCTGTCCGGCACTGGGGATTTCAGAATGAGAAAATATTACTTCTCGAGAATCTCGATCAGTTTTGGATAGTAGTCGTAACGGCCGTCAATGACGCGGAGCGCATCGCGGACGATGCCTTTGGCTCTCTGCAGATCGAAGGATTCGTAAACGCTGGCGAAGCGGTAGTAAATCTGATCCTTGAGCTGGTTCTCACGCAGAACGTAAGAGTAGCCGTCGTTTCCTCTGGCGTAGTCGCCGTGCTTGATGTACAGGTCGGCGATATCCATGAGGGCGCGGTTCTGCCAGGACGCCAGGTCTTCAAACTGAGCCATGACGCCATAGAGGAAGCCTTCGTAGTACTTCACATCGTTGTACTGCCAGCCGGCCAGGATCGTGTAGGCAACGGTCATGAAGCGGTCGAGCAGGCCGTGAAGATCCGCCGGGATAATGGTTTCCATTTCTTCGAGGGATTCGATGCCGTTCTGCTGGGCATAGACGAGAACCTGACGTACATCATCGAACAGATCCTTGTAAATGGCGGAGTCGTTGATGCCTTCGTTGATCAGCATGCGATCGACATCCTTCGCGATCTTTTCAGCAAGCTTGCGGTTGTCTTCGGCTTTATTCGGAATACGGGCAGTCAGACGGTCGCAGAGGTATTCGATCACGTTTTTCGAGAATCCGTCGACTTCGAATACGTATTTCTTTTCGGTCTTGTCGGCGAGTTTTTCGTACGCGTCTACGGCTTCTTCAATGCTCTTGGCACGGGTGAGTTCGCCAAGCAGCGTATCGAGATCCATATCGACGCCTACAGCGGACATCATATCCATGAGCGTATTGTCATCGAGCGTATCGTAGAACGCTTTTTCTTCCGCGCTCATATGTGTGATAGCGGCTTTGGCAGCGCCTTTGGCCGGGCGCACTTTGGAAGCGAGCACTTTACGGCTGGCCATAGCGGCTTCTTCACAGCGTTTGGCGGCAGTTTCCGGATCCATGTTGGATACAATTTCCGGAATCAGCTTGTTAATGGCTTCCGCAGCGGCTTCCTTGTCGGTTTTTTCGACTTTCTTAGCAGCTTTGCGTGCCGGTTTCTTAAAGGTTTTCCTGGCTTCGGCAGAATCCTTGGCGCTGCGGGCAGCGAGGTTTACCTGACCGAACGTATGGGCAGCCGCTTTGGCCGCGAGCACTTTACGGCTTGCGTCTTCTGCGCGGACTGGAGTTTCTTCTGCGGTGAGTTTCGCGACGCCTTCCATGACTTCCACGCCGGCTTTTACTTCGGCGCCTGTGGCGTTCAGACCGGCTTCGATCTGCGCTTTCGTCTGATCGCTCTGACTTTCTTCATACGCTTCTACGACAGCGGCAGATGCTTTGGCAGCTTTCTTTGTCGTTTTCTTAGCGGGGGCTTTCTTTTCAGCAGCCTTTTTTGCGGGGGCTTTTTTTGTTTTTGGAGCAGCTTTCTTCTCGGCCAGGGCGTCAATGCCTTCCATGATTTTTACACCGTCTGCGGCTTCATCAGCAATAACGGTTTCCGCAGCGACTTTTTTGGCTTCCGCTGCGATGCCTTCCATAACTTCCACGCCGGCCTTGGTTTCTTCAGCGAGAACTTTTTTGGCAGCATTCACTTCGGCAACGGTCTGATCGCTTGCGGCAACAGCTTTTTCTGCCACCTTTTCCTGCTGTTTGTCTACGATGGCATCTACAGCCTTTTCGTAGGCAACGCCGCCTGCGGTTTCGGCCTTGAGCATATCAATGTTCGCATTGATTTCTGCCTGGGTCTGATCGCTGTTTTCCACGAGAGCCGGTTTTGCGGCTTTCTTGGCAGCCGTCTTTTTCGCGGCTGGTTTTGCCTTTTCAGCAGCAGCTTTCTTCGCTGGCGCTTTTGCGGCTTTTACAGGTTTTTTATCGGAATCTGCGGCTTCCTTGGCAGATGCTTTTGCGGGAGCTTTTCTGGAAGCTGCCGGTTTTGCGGGGGTGCTTTTCTTCGAAGCGGCACTCGCTTTTGCGGCAGGCTCTGGTTTTACAATTTCTTCAGTGCTGTTCGCAGCTGTATCTTTTTTGGACATACGTAGCCTCCAATCCATTCTTTCCTTATTAGTATATCATTCTCGCCATTTTTGCACTCTCACATGAACAAATCGCAAAAGCGCGAAACGCCTTTCTTTATCGGCCGGATCGCCCGTCCGTACCGCTGCAAACTCCCGTTTTCACAAACCGCTTCTGGGGTTTTGCGCACCGGGGGACTTGCAGTATGTTTTTACAGGCGTGATGCGAAAAGCATACAGAACGTCATTGTACCGTGAAAGATTATTTTTTCCTACAAAATGGTTCAAGGGCATCTTTAAGCTTGCTTTAAAACAGAGCGATATACTGAAACCATCAAAGATAACCAAGGAAAAAATTCATATCGAAAGGAGTTTAGTATGGCAAATAACACACCCCCAAGAGTACCGAACAGAAAGTCTTCCAACCGTAAGATTTACACCAGTGTAGCGGTCATCGGCCTTTGCACGGTTCTTCTTTCCGGCGCGGCAGGCTTTGCGGGTTCCTATTTTGGAAATGCGGCAAGCCAGCCTTCGCAGCCGGCTTATAAAACTTCGGACAATACCGCAAATTCGTCCTCGAACGGTTCAACCTCGACAGCCGGCTACACCGTAACCGATGTATCGGATGTTGTGGCCAGGCTCCGTCCTTCCGTTGTGGAAATTACGACGGAATCGGTAAGCTCCGGCAACTCCATCTTCGGCCAGTACACCGCGCAGGGCGCCGGATCGGGCGTTATCCTGAGCGAAGACGGCTACATCGTTACCAACAACCACGTTGTGGAAGATGCGGATACGATTACCGTTAAGACCTTTGACGGCAAGGAATACCCGGCTACCCTTTGCGGCACCGACCCGCAGACGGATATCGCCGTCATCAAAATCGATGCGCAGGGCCTTTCGGCAGCCACCATCGGCAATTCCGATGACATTAAAGTCGGCGAAGCGACAATCGCGATCGGCAATCCGCTCGGCTCGCTGGGCGGCACTGTTACAACCGGCATCATTTCCGCAGTCGGCCGTGAAATCACGATTGAAAACGAAACGATGACGCTGCTCCAGACCGACGCAGCCATCAACCCGGGCAACTCGGGCGGCGGTCTGTTCGATGCCAACGGCAATCTGATCGGCATTGTCAACGCCAAGCAGTCCGATACCGGTATTGAAGGTCTTGGCTTCGCCATTCCAATCAGCGATGTCACCAACGTCATTGACGATCTCATCAGCAACGGTAAAGTCACTTCCCGTCCAGTTCTGAATGTCAGCCTGCAGGACATCACCGACAGCTACTTCAACTACAACTCGCTTGATCCAGGCGTATACGTTGTACAGATCGTTCCGGGCGGAACCGCAGATGCCGGCGGCGTGAAATACGGCGACAAGATTATCTCGTTTGACGGCGAAGAAATTTCTTCTTCCTCGGATGTACGCAACATCCTCAAACGCCATAAAATCGGCGATGAAGTTGAAATTGTCGTTGAACGCGACGGCCAGCAGCAGACGCTGAAGCTCACGCTCCAGGGCCCCGCAGACTAACCCTTCCCTTTACATAAACCCTGCTGTTCATCCCTTCCTGCCATTGGCGGCTATGCGCTGCCAATGGCTTTTTTCTTTGACCCGCTTTGATCGGTTCTGAATGCATTTGACCTGCAGCAGCCTTCCTTCCCGAATCTCCTCAATTGTCTTTGTTCGGACAATTCCTTTTTCGACCTGTGCAGAAATTTTATCGGGAAGTGTTGTTTTTTACTCACTGGGCAAGCGTTTATCATTTCCCGGAAATCCACTGAATTGTGAATTATTTCACGTTTCGTGTCGTTTAGGCGGGCACTTGGACGATCAGAAGTTTGTCCGGACTTATAATGGAGTCAGTAATTAAGGGAGGTTAACTCATGGCAGACAATCTGATTTCAAAACGAAGAATTATGCTGGTCGGAACCGGCTTTGTCGGAATGTCCTTCGCCTATTCCATGCTTCATGAAAAAGGAATCGACGAAATGGTTCTGGTGGACGTGAATGCGGACAAGGCGAAAGGCGAAGCCATGGACCTGACCGACGGTCTGGTTTATGCCGACACAAAAATGAAAGTCTACTCCGGCTCCTACGCGGATGCGGAATACTGCAACGTGGTCGTTCTGACCGCCGGCGCAGCGCAGCGTCCGGGACAGTCCCGTCTGGAACTGGTAAAAATTAATGCGCAGATCACCAAAGGGGTTTGCGAAGAACTGAAGAAAAACAAATTCAACGGCATTCTGCTCGTTGCCAACAACCCGGTCGACATCATGACGTACGTCGCCTGGAAAGCGTCCGGGCTGCCGAAGGAACACGTCATTGGTTCCGGTACCGTTCTCGATACCGCGCGCCTGCGAGTAGAACTCGGCGATGAACTGGGCTTTGCGCCATCCAATATTCACGCCTACATTCTGGGCGAACACGGCGACTCGTCCTTCATCAGCTGGACCAACAGCTACATCGGATGCAAGTCCCTGCTCGAATACCTCGATGAAAAGAACATTTCTCTCGCCCGTCTGCAGACTATTTATGAAGACGTCCGCGATAAGGCGTACAAAATCATTGATCTGAAAAAAGCAACGTATTACGGAATCGGCCTGGCTCTGCGCCGAATCGTTACGGCGATCCTCAACAACGAGCGCTGCATTCTCCCCGTTTCTTCCTATCAGAACGGCGAATACGGCAAGTCCGGCTACTTCATCGGTACGCCAACCGTCATTGGATCCGACGGAGCGACGCAGATTCTGACGCTGCCGTTAAACGAAAACGATCAGAATCGCTTCAACAATTCGTTCGATACGCTGGTCAAGACCATTCAGGAAAACCTGGGCGACATCATCGATCTCAACGACTAAACGCATGAGCTGAATCCAGCGGTTCATGATTCATTCCCTGTTCCATCCAAATCACAAGTTCACTATCCATAAAGTCAGACAGGCCGTCTCTTTCGAAAAGAGGCGGCCTGTTTCTGCATACAGCGCTATGAATGATTTGGGGATCCCTTCGTTCAGTTTTCCTGAATGTACAGCCGGCTGCTGCGCGGGAATTCCCGGGCAAAGGCTTGCTTGAGAAGTTTCTTATAGCCGTCAGCAGGCAGTTCGATTTCCTGATGAAGATAGCCGTCTTCAACAAGAAGAAACTGACCGTTTTCTTTTTTCAGGCAGACCGAGCGGTCCTTTTTAAACGTGAGAAGGCGAAGCGAGGAAAGCCGGCTCGATTTGGGAGCGTTCATCCATTTCACCTGTGCTTCACGTACGGAAATCATTTTCATGCCGCTTCCCCTTTCAAAAAGGAATCCATCTCCTGCGTGAACTCTTTTTTCAGAAGCGTTCCGGAAAGATAGAGAACATAAATCGTGGAATCCTTAACGGCAAATGCGGCCCGGCATGCTTTAACGGCGGGATCGTTGATCCGACATTCCAGAACCGGCAGATCCTGCCATTTCTTTCTGGAAGCGAGTTTGGCGTGATAAAAGCCGTTTTCACCCTGACGGGAAAGAACATCCGCGATTTTCGAAGTCAGCGCAGGATTTTTCTGCAGATACTTGCGGCATCCGCGGCTTACAAACGCGATGGTCCAGCCCGGACGTTCTTGTGTCTGGTATAAATCTGTATTCATGATTTCAGACTAGCACGCGCGTAAAACGATGTTCTTCTGGGTGCCCTTGTATGATTTTCGTCAGATCCCTTGCCAGATCAAAAGGACCAGACAAAAAGGACAGAGCAAAATTCGCGTCTGTCCTTGATATGCGGGTATGGAAATAAAATGGGATTTCGATTTGGATTTGGCCAGCTGGCTTTACATGCATCAGCACGAAGCAAGCGCGCTGCCTTTTGAAACCGCCGGCTTTACGCTCTCCGAGGGGCATTCGGCTTTTTTGTCCGAAGCGGCTTTCTGGCTTTCTTCAAGCAGTTCATCGATCGTACGCACGTCATCAAAGAGCATGCGGCAGGGACGGCCGTCGGTAAACGTCAGCAGATCCTTGTGGTAATGGCCGCAAAGCCAGATTTTGTAGTCTGTCTTCTTACGGATTTCTTCCAGGAATTCGAGCTGCTGAACCTGATCGGCTTCATAGCGTTCGAGCTCGAGTTCATACGTATTGGCTAAAGGATGGGAGGCGTACACGTCATGCGAAAGAATCACATCCGCCTTCCAGCCGGCTTTGGCCAGGTTGTCGAGCGCGTGCTGCGCTTCTTCCTGATTCATGATTTCCTGCTTCCACCAGTTCACGCCTTCGCTGCGAAAGGCATGATCGTGGCTGTAGCCGCCGCCTAAGGCGAGCCAGGTCTTATTGTCAAAATGATAAATTTCGCCGCGCATCAGATGGATCACATTTGAACGGATGCGGTGGATTTTTCCGCCGTTCCACTCCTCCTGCGGGTAGGCATTGAGAATACTGAAATTTTCGTGATTGCCGTCGATGAACAGAGTTGTCCAGGGCAGAGATTCCAGCCAGTTAAGCCAGAAGTTGTCATTGGACGCCCCGTCCCAGACGCATCCGAAATCGCCGCAGACGATGAGATAATCCCCCGCCTGCATTTTCTGGGCGACTTCCGATTCTCTCGGATTGATTTTCCGGATATCGAAGGCTCCATGCAGATCGCTTGTTACATAAACCATGATTCTTTTCGCACTCCATCTCTCCAAAAAGTGAAGATCGATATAACGATAGCGAAAAAAAAGCGAATGTCCCCCTTTTTTACACATTTTGCACAAAATTCTCATGTAAGCACTTACCATTCTTGACAATCGGCGCGCGTTGCTTTCGGTAAGCGCTGTCATTCAGAAGACTGAATTTTGTTATTCCGATCCGATTTGCGCATCAGGAATGTCGGATTCTGAACGTAAACTCGAACGGCCGCAGCCGGTACGCCGTTCCATCCAGATCCTTTAAGAGACGGCTTGGACCGCCAGGCGTATGATAAACAAATTCTGCCCCTGTCTTGGTGAGAGACCATTCGATAGGAAAAGCCCCGAAAACCGTCGGGCGTTCGGAGCTTCGTTCGATCGATTGGGTATGGGTTTTTGAACCGAATGGATTCTGCTGAAACGACAGGCGTTTTTCTGAATCCGGATTATGCGTTTTCTTCGGCTTTGGAGAACGCCAGATAGGCTGCACCGATCAGGCCGGAGTCTTCGGAAAGGGTTGTTGTACGCACGTCTACGTAAGGAACAACCGGTCCGTGAACTTTTTTCTTCACGCGGTCTTCGACGTCTTTCGTGAAGCCTTTGATCTTGGTTGCAACCGAACCGCCGAGGATGACGATTTCCGGGTCGGTGACGGCGATCAGGCAGGCGATCATGTTGGCCAGGTAATCCTTGGTGTCTTCCATGATTTCCTGAGCGACTGGATTTCCGGCAACGGCGAGATCGTTGACTTCGCCGGCGTGTTTCACTTCGAGGTTGGCTTTCTGGGCACGAGTTGTAATCGCGGTACCAGAGCAGATGGCTTCGACTGCACCGTTGAGCAGACGTCCGTGCTGCGGACCGTCTTTCCAGAGAATGCAGTTGGCGATTTCATGGGCGAAACCATGTGCGCCGTCGTAAATTTTCTTATCGATGATCTGGCCGGATCCGACGCCCGTCGAAATGGTCAGATACTGAACGTAGCGTTTGTCCTTGCCTTCGCCGACAACCGCTTCCGCCAGTGCGGCCAGGTTGGCGTCATTTTCCAGATAGACCGGAAGGCCAGTGGCTTCAGAAATGGTCTGCGGAATCGGGAATCCCCACCACGCCTGACCAAGGTTTGGCGTCGTAAGGATGCATCCGTTTTTCAGATCGAGCGGTCCTGGGCAGGAAATGCCGACACCGACAATGTCCTTGCCAAAGCCTTTAATGGTTTCTGCAATTTTGGAAAAGGTTTCGTTTGGATCTTCCGTATTCGTACGGAACTGGACGCGTTCCACAAGGTTGAGGTTTTCGTCCACAAGAGCAACACGCGCATTGGTGCCGCCGATATCAATGCCTACAGCATATTTCATAAAATGTCCCTCCTTGGGCTGACTATGATCAGTTTAACATAGCCAGACGAGCCGGGAATTAAATTCGGCGAACGCCGGACGTACATTGTGCTGCGGGAAGAGAGAGCGTTCCCGGCATTTCGTCGCGCTGGGATTCGCGGTTTCCCTGCGGAATGAGCGCGGTGATTTCGTCGTCATCGTAGCCGACGACCATTGTGCGTTCCGAAAGCATGATCGGCCGCTTTAAAATGGACGGATTGCGCTGAATGAGCACGATCAGCTCGCGAACCGTGTAATCGTTAATGTCTTTTTTCAAAGATTGAAAAGCCTTGGAACGGGTCGAGATAATATCCGTCGTACCGTTTTCACACCGTGAAAGAAGATATTTGATTTCGGATTCGAGCATTAAGTTGGAAAAGATGTTTTTTTCCAGATAGGAAATGTGATTTTCTGTTAGCCAGCGTTTTGCTTTCCGGCAGCTGGCGCAGCCAGGGGATGTATAGACAATGACCATAAGAACCTCGCTTTTTTGATCTGGTGTTCACCTGCATGCGCTGGCTTTTCCCTTGATCAAATTTACATGTTAATGGTAACACCATAATCCGTACATGTTTGGGAATGTGACTAAATAAGATTAGAGAATACATCTATTTCTATTTTCGTGCCATTCAGAGGCTTTTCTGCTCAAAAACGAAAAAGGCAGGAACTTCCTGCCTCTTTGTGTTTTCTTCGATTGGTATCGCTCCTTTTGACGGTTCGAAAATGCAGAAATTTTATTTTCTGTGAATTTCAAATCCAATCGATGCGAGCGGTTTATAAACCGTTACTCTACGCCGATGATGAAGGAGTAGACCGGCTGCCTGCCGCTGTAGACTTCTACTTCCGCGTCGCTGTGATCGGTAATGAACGCAGCCAGCTCATCAGCCTGTTCTTTCGTGGCGTCTTCGCCGTAAATCAGCGTAACGAGTTCGCTGTCGTCGGCGAGCATTTTGGATAGGAGCGCCTTGGCGGTATCCATTTCGTTTTCATTGGCTTCCACGATGGCCTTGCCTAAAATCGCCATGTACTGACCGGCTTTGATCGGCAGACCTTCGTACGTCGTATCCTTGATGGCGTAGGTGACTTCGCCGGATTTCACGTGCGCGATGGCTTCGTTCATATCGGACAGGTTGTCTTCCAGATCCGCTTCCGGGTTGAACATGACGCAGGCGGAAAGGCCCTGCGGGATCGTTTTGGCCGGAAGAACATGAACGTCACGGTCTTCGAGAACATCCCCGGCCTGCTGAGCGGCCATGACGATATTGGAGTTGTTCGGGAAAATCAGAACGTGATCGCAGTTGAGTTCTTCGATGGCGCTGATGAAGTCTTCCGTGGACGGGTTCATCGTCTGTCCGCCGGAGATGACTTTATCCACGCGCAGATCCTTGAACATATCGCGGATGCCGTCACCGGCAGCGACAGCGATCAGACCGTACTTTTTATGCTCCGCCTGTTTTTTCGGCGCAGCGGTATGGGTCTGCTCGTTTTCCTGATCGAGAATTTCTTCGTGCTGATCGGTCATGTTTTCGACTTTCAGCTTCACAAAGCGTCCCTGGCGGCGGCCCATTTTCACAGCCACTTCCGGGGTCAGGGTATGTACGTGAACTTTGACAATGTCTTCGTCCTGTACGCAGACGATCGAGTTGCCGATGGTGGACAGCTCATCGCGGAATTTTTCTTCCGAGAAGTTGCGCATGCCGCGATCGGACAGCTGAAGAATGAATTCGGTACAGAATCCGTATTCGCCTTCACCCTCGATCTTGGTCTGGCTGGCTTCCGAAGACGATCCAGTCGACTGTTCGGCTTCGACCGGCTTGCCTTCCATAGCAAGAAGCATACCTTCAAAAATCGCCAGAAGACCGGCACCGCCGGAGTCAACGACACCGACTTCCTTTAAGACAGGGAGCAGGTCAGGTGTAGTATCCAGAGAAATTTTCGCCTCTTCGACCATTTTGCGCATGACATCGACACAGTCGGTGATGCCTTCGGTCGCGGTATAGGCGTACGTATAGTCGGCAGCTTCGCGAACGACGGTCAGAATGGTTCCTTCGACCGGACGCATAACGGCTTTGTAGGCGACACGGCTTCCGTTCACCAGAGCCTGCGCGAGCTGCATGGCATCGATTTCATCGAGATCTTCTACGGCCTGATAAATGCCGCGGAAAATCTGAGAAGTAATAACGCCGGAGTTTCCGCGTGCGCCCATGAGCAGGCCGCGGGAGAGCACTTTGGCGATCGCGCCGACACCTTTGGCATCGGATTTGAGAGCTTCCTTAACTCCGTTTGAAAAAGTGAGATACATATTGGTTCCGGTATCGCCGTCCGGAACCGGGAATACGTTCAGCGCATCAATTCTGGCCTGGTTGTTGCCCAGATTGTTCATGCCCGAACGCAGCATTTCCCGAAAGAGTTTGCCGTCAATAAATTCCATTGTTCTAAAGGCTCCTTACTTAATTGCTTTCACGCCCTGAACAAAGATATTGACTGCTTCAACTTTAACTTCCAGGGTTTTTTCCAGTACGTAGCGCACGCGCTGCTGCGCAGCAAGCATCACTTCGGAAAGCTTGATGCCCTGCATGGCGATGACATAGATATCGAGAATCAGAGAATTTCCATCCTGACGCACGATGACGCCGCGGGAGTAGTTGTCCCGTTTGAGCAACTCAGCCCAGCCGTCCTTAAGCAGCTTCTGGCTGGCCATGCCAATAATTCCGTAGCATTCATTGATCGTACCGCCCACGAGATTGGCGATGGCGTCGAGAGAAATTTCAATCTCTCCGTATTCTGTAGATTTATGAATCGGCATAGTTTTGCCTCCTGTTTTCCATGTGAAAAAGCGGTGCATGCTGCACCGCTGTCATTATATCGACTTTTCATTGGAAATAAAAATCCTACAGACCGGCGAAGAAAACCGCTGGACCGTCATTTTTGACATCAGATCGGATAGAACGTATCCGAAGCGGCGTCATACGTGTAAACCGTTCCCGAGTCCATCGCACGGAAAAGATTCGTAGACGGCGAATACTGAATGTTATCGACCGCGCTCGGCTCCCAGTCATTGATCGCTGCAACGTTCACCTGCATCGTGCCGTTTGGCGTCTGAATGGTCTGAATGCCGCTGTACAGTTCCGGAACATACGGATAGGTATACACCGAATCTTCGGAGCTGGCCTGGCTGTCCCTGTTTTCGGAATCTTCTTTTTTGTCGTCTTCGGACTTCTTTTGAGAATCCTTGTTTTCGTCTTTTTTGTCGTCCTCCTTGCTGGACTGGCTGGAGGAATAATTCGGGTCGATTACGCTCTTTGGAATTTCGCGGTTTCCGGCGCGTTCTTCCGGAGAGAGGTACAGGTACGAACAGGAAACTTTATTTACGACGGAGTTTTCCCCATCGAGAATGAGGCAGACCTGTTCGCCCTGCAAATGTTCAAGGACCTGATTGTACGTCGTCATCATGAACAGAGAAGGAAGGGCGGTAAAAACGGTATTGCCGTCCTTGAGCACGAGCTTCAGCATGTTTTTGTCATACGTCTCGGCCCAGGGCTGAATTTCCGCGATCCGGTCAAACACCTGGCGGGTGAGCTGCTTCGGATACTTTCGCACCTGCTCGCAAAGCGATTCAATCGTCTCGTCGCTTAAGGAACTGAGCAGCGGATAGTGGACGAGCGTTTTATAGAGTGCATCGCTGTTTACCGGAATCTTTTCATTCTGGTCGGTAATGAGCGTGACCTGATCGCCGTCCTGCGTATAGCCGACAATCATTTCTTCTTCTATGGCAATGCGAATATCGTTTCCGTTTTTGGTGACATCGGCGCTGCGGATGAGCGGATTTTCTTCGAGCCGGGTGGCAATCGCGCTAGGCGACGAAAGACCGATCAGCCCGCTTTCTGATACATCGGCCAGCGCGTAAATCTGCGATTTGGAATAGTAGTAGTTTCCTTCGCAGGACAGCACCCGCACCTCAAAGGCCCGCGTAAACGGGAAGATGCAGACGGCTGCCATCGCAAAAATCGCCCACGCAGCCCATACCCAGTTCACATTGCGTCTGGGTTTTGGCTTGTGCGGTTTATAGTCGTCTTCCTCGTCATGGCTTCGCAGCGATTCGAGAAAGGCTTTCCCCTTATTCATAATGCTGGTGTGTTTATCAGGATCCACTCTGGGTGTTGGTTTCGAGCTCGAGCTGGGCATCCCAATTGATCCTTTCTACTTCGGTAATCAGCTGGACGCCCAGTTTTTTCAGGGCCGCCTGCTGAATGGAGCGAATCAGCGTATCCACGTCGCGCGCAGTCGCTTTTCCCTCCTCGTTGATAATGAAGTTTGAATGCATTTCACTGACTTTGGCGCCGCCGCAGTATTTTCCGCGAAATCCCAGTGCGTCCACCACTTCCCAGGCGGACCCGATCGAAGGGTTGCGAAAAACCGATCCGGCGGAAGGCTTGGATACCGGCTGACTCGTCAGACGGCGCTGCTTTCGCGAATCCATCAGGGCACGGATTTCTTCCTGATCCCCTTTTTCCAGACGCAAAGTGGCTCCAAGTACAATCCAGTGCTTCTTTTTCTGGAAAATGGAATGGCGGTATTCGAAGCCGATCTCTTCCTTGGACAGCACCCGGATCTGGGTCCCGTCGAGAATGGTGACCGTTTCAATCAGCCGCGAAAGATCCGAGCGATAGGCGCCGGCGTTCATATAGACACCGCCGCCAAGCGTTCCGGGAATGCCGTAGGCAAATTCCAGACCGGTCAGCGACTCTTTCATCGCCGACTGACTGATCGCGATCAGCGAGCATCCGGCCCTGGCTTCAAGGATTTCGCCATGAAAGGCGTAGGCGCAAAATTCGCCGGTCAGTTTGATAATGACCCCGTGATAGGGCGCATCCGAGGCCAGTACGTTGCTTCCGTTGCCCAGAACCATCCAGGGAATCTTCTTTTCGTCTAAAAGCGAAACGAGATTCTGAAGATCATTCTGGGTATCGACTTCCACGAGAAAATCAGCGGGCCCGCCGATTTTATACGTGGTATGGCGGCACAGCGGCTCGCCGCATTTGACTCGTCCAAACGCCGCGAGCACAGATTCTTCGATCATGGCTTATTTTTCCTGACCGGAAATAATCGAATTGGCCCATGCGATCATATCCTGTGCTGCGTGCGGCTTGCCGGCTTTAAGGGCATGCGCTTTGAGAGACTGTCTTTTGTTCTCATCGAGAAACGCCGTTTCAATCGCTTTGGAAAGGCTATCGGCATTGAGGTCCTTTTCTTCCAGCATGATGGCGGCGTCTTCATCTACTAACATTTTCGCGTTGTAGTACTGATGATTTTCCGCCACATACGGGCTGGGAATAATGACAGCCGGAATGCCGAGAGCGGTCAGTTCCGCAAGCGTTGTGGCGCCGGCGCGGCAGACCATTCCGTCCAGCATGCCGTAAAGACGAAGCGCATCCACATACGGAACCGTATGAACGTTTTTGAATTCATCAAACGAATGCAGCGCGTCGGCGTTGTCCTTGCCGCAGGCGTAGACAATCTGCAGCGACGGATCAACTTTCGACAGCGCCTCTTTCATCAGTTTGTTGATGGAAGAACTGCCAAGCGAGCCCATGACGATCAGAATCGTCGGCAGACTCGGATCCAGATTCAGTTCCTTAAAGTAGGCTTCATCTTTTTTCACGCGAGCAGCCAGACTGGCGCGCGGATTGCCGAGCAGGCAGGCTTTTTTATCGCCAAACTCCTTCTGCGCCTTGTCATAGCACGTGACAATGCCGGCAGCTTTGGAAGCCACCAGCTTATTGGCTTTTCCAATGACGGAATTCTGCTCATGAAGCATGAACGGAATGCCTAAAGAGGAAGCGGCCATAGCCGCCGGTGCGGTCACGTAACCGCCAAATCCGATCACCAGATCGGGCTTTTCTTCTTTCAGATACTTTTTTGCTTTCGAACGGGCTTTGAACATCTTTAAAACAGCTTTGATCTTATTGACAAAGCTGCCGGCCAGACCGGAGGCGTGAACTGGCAAAAAGCGATAGCCGGCTGCAGGGACAATCTGCGCTTCCATGCGGTCATCGTTTCCGATAAAGAAAATATCGGTATCCGGTTCCTGTTCTTTCCATATTTGAGCGAGGGCTAAAGCGGGATAAATGTGTCCTCCCGTTCCCCCGGTGACTATACATATTTTTTTCATAGGGATCGGGCTTAGTATATCATCTGAAAAGAGAGGCCGACAAAGTCTTAGCGGATTGTAACAATTCCCTCCTGCCTTGTCCCCTTCCCTTACCGATCGAACGATACAGCGCAACCCCCCGGCGTGCATCCAGGCACGCCGGGGGTTATGTATCCATTCGAAATTTCTTCAGCGCCGATGCAAGGATCGGATCGCTTCTTTGTTGATATATATCGTTTTAATACAGGCAGCAGAAAAGCCGCTGTCGGTCATCAGCTGAATGAGATCGTTTTCCGTCAAATCATACGTATGACCTGCTTCATCGGGGACATAGAGACGATACGTCATGTATCCGGATTCATCCCTTTCACTACCATAAATCAGGCCGTACATGTTCGAGTTGCCGGTCTGGAAATTTACGCAGACGATCGTGGGATAGCCTATGCTCAGATTCGTATCGATCGAATTGTACAGAGCCTCTATGTGCGCCGCGGTCAGCTGATAGAGTTCCAGATACACGCCGGTATACATTGCGCTGATGCCATTGACATCAAAAGCACGGGTCAGATAGCCTGCCAGCTTCTCGTAATCGCTGACGCCATCGATCATGACGCTATTGGCGATTTCTTCCTGACTGGAAACGATGCCCTTGTATTCGAGAATGATCTGGGGGACCGCCGGACCTGTGTAATTGGATTTTTCCCGGGTGATATGCGCCAGCGGCAGCGTGTCAGCCGAGCTGGAAGGACTCTCATACGAATCGTCACGATTGGAATCATTCGGCGAAGAGGAAGGCTCTTCTGCACTCGTCACGTTTCCTGTCCGATCTTCCCCATCGGAAGGAATGAACGCCGACGTTTCCTCTTGTGCGGAATTGCGATCTTCCTGCTGACTTTCCAGTTTTTTGTTTACGGCTGCGGTCTGGTCAGAAAGATGATCACTGGACGCATTCGAATTTCGTCCAAAAACGAATACACCGATCAGAACAGCCGCCACAAATAATGCCGCAATACCAATGCCCGCATACAGACCTGTTTTCTTTTTGGTCTTTGAAGTCGCTGGCATGGCGCGTGGGTTCAAAGATGTCTGCGCCCGATTTGGCGCGGCCTGTACAGGGCGCCCTGCAGCTGCACGCGGACTGGCCTGAGAGGGCTGCTGCGGTTTTGACCGCTTTGGCAGAGCGCTTCCGCAGCGTCGGCAGTAAACATCGTTTGCATTATTTGGGGTATCGCAGTTGGGACAGATGAGCGGCCGATCGGATTTCGTCTGTTCTGGCTCTGAAGCCTGCGCGAAAGGCGTACCGCAGCGCTCGCAGAAACGGCTGTCCTCCCGGTTTGGCGTACTGCAATTTGGACACTTCTTCATCGTATGGATCCTTTCTGTATTTTCGGTTATTGAATAGCCTTTCTTTTCGTCTTGCTCTATTCTTTCTGGATCACAAGAGCGTTCGATCGGTCTGAATCGATCGACGGATCGCATTAGCATCCGCTGTTTTTAGCTTGCTCATCGTTTCCTTTTGCGATTCGTCTTTACGAAAAATGCAATCGACGTGTAGTTTTGACTTCAAAAAATGGACGGGTTGCCTGAAATACGTGAACTGGAAGCGAAAAAAAAGATGGAATCGTAAACTCCATCTCTTTTCAGCTCGATTTGGAACGAATGATTCCAGACCGTTTTCCTTTGTAAATTTCTGGTGCTTGGTTTTCTTCATGCGGGTGTTTGCGGGTTTTTACCTCTATGACCGGTCTGACCAGGGATACAGGTATGCATTTGAACCAGCAGAACGCACTCGAAGCCTGGCCGAATGAATCTCATTCGAGCTGAACAAAGCCGTCCTCACCGCCAGACAAATGAAGAAAGGTCTACGAGAAGACAATAACAAAAAGCGCAGCAGATCGGTATAAAACCAAAAGGCGGTATCCGTTTCAGATAAAGCTGATACCGCCTTTTTAGCCCGAAAAAACCGGCAAAGACCGGAGTATATCCTCTGAAAACAGAGACTGCCAGAGTCTTAGCGGACTGTAGCAATTCCCTCCTGCCTTGTCCTTGTCCCCTTCCCTTATCGATCAAGCGCTGCTCAAAGAAAATCCCCGGCGATTATCCAGTTACGCCGGGGGGTGTATATCCATTTAAAATGTCTTCAATGTCAATGCAAGGATCGGATCGCTTCTTTGCCGTTTGGATACTTGTCGTTTTAATACAGGTAACAGAAAAAGCCGGTGCCGGTCATCAGCTGAATGAGATCGTCTTTCGTCACGTCGTATGTATGACCTGCTTCATCAGGAATATACAGGGTATAGATCGTGCTGCCAGCATTATCGCTTTTGCTTCCACAAATCAGACCGTACGTACTTGGCTGGCCAGTCTGGAAATTCACGCAGACGATCGTGGGATACCCTGTGCTCAGATTCGTATCGATCGAATTGAACAGAGCGTCTTCCTGCGCCACGGTCAGCTGCGAGAGGTCCATATATACGCCGGTATATTGTGCGCTTATGCCATTGACGTCAAATGCGTGGGTCAGATAGCTCGCCAGCCTTTCGAAATCGCTGACGCCATTGATCATGATGCCATTGGCGATTTCTTCCTGACTGGAAATGATTCCTTTGGATTCGAGAATGATCTGTGCAGCCGCCGGACCGCTGTAATTGGATTTTTCCCGGGTAATGTGCGCTATCGGCAGCTTAGTCTCTGAGCTAGAAGATTTCTCGAATACATCGTCCGGAGTGGAATCAATCGGCGAAGAGGAAGGTTCGTCTTCCCTCGCCACGTTTTCAGCCGGATCTTCCCGATCGGAATGGATTGACTTCGAAGACTCCTCTTCTTCGGACTTGCGATCTTCCTGCTTGTTCTCGAAATCTTTGTTTACTGCGGCTGTCTGGGCGGAAGGATTTTCAGTGGACGCATTCGAATTTCGTCCAAAAACGAATACGCCAATCAGAACAGCCGCCACAAATACAGCAGCAATCCCAATGCCCGCGTACAGACCCGTTTTCTTTTTGTTTTTTGAAGTCGTCAGCATGACGCTTTGATTTGCAGGCTTCTGCGTCCGATTTGACTCAGCCTGTACAGGACGCGCTGCCGCTGTTCTCGGTTTGGACCGCTTTGGCAGAGCGCTACCGCAGCGTTTACAGTAAGCATCGTCTGATCGGTTTGGGGTATTGCAGTTGGGACAGATGAGCGGGCGATCGGATTTCGTCGGTTCCGGCTTTGGAGCCTCTGCTAAATCTGTACCGCAGCGCTCGCAGAAACGGCTGTCCTCCCGGTTCGCCGTACCGCATTTTGGACACTTTTTCATCGTAAGGATCCTTTCTGGATTTTCGTTTATCCAATAATCTTTCTTTTCGCAGTTCTTTCTTCTTTTCTGGGTATAAGAGAATTCAATCGGTCTGAACCGATGGGCAGATCATTTTTCATCCGCTGTTTTTTAGTTTACTCATCGTTTCCTTCTGTGATTCGTCTTTGCGAAAAGTGCAATTGACGTGTTGTTTTGACTTCACGAATTAGCCGGTTCGGCTGAAAAACGGGAACTGGAAGCAAAAAAAGACGGAATCATAAACTCCATCTTCTGGCAAAACCGGTTTGGAACGGATACTTCCAAAACGGTATTCTTCGTGAATTTTGCCGGCTTAGTTTTCTTCGGGTGCCGGAATGGGGGCGCTCCATTTTTCCATCATGCCCATGAGCGCAAACCTCTGATCGCTGTGTACGCCAAAATCCATGTTGCAGGTGGAAAGCGTCACAAAGTTGTGGTTGCGGTATTCGAGCGGACGGTAGTAGAGGGAGACATTCTGGATTTCATCAAGAATGTCCTTGCGGTAGTCGCCAAAGTCGGTGGTGTAAATGGGTGAATCATCCGTTCCGGCATAAAACGCGTTGATCGTGCACCGATAGTTTTGCGACGGCGTCAGCAGCCAGAAATACGGATGGGCATTGAAAAACTCCAGATCGTTGAAATCCTTGAGGTTGGTAAACATGCCGCCGACGTCAGCCGTATGGGCATAAATGATCGAGTTCTGGTTCTGGTAGTCCGGATTTTGCGTGCAGTCCAGGAATACAGCACCCAGACGGTTGTAGGCGCCGTTGAACGAGTGATTCAAATAATAATCGTTGTCCATGGCCTGAACGACCGGATAGGAAATTCCGGTTCCCGGAACGAGAATCCAGGCGTTGATGTTCGGGTTGGCCGCTTTCAGACCTTCCCAGTCGACGGTAAATGAAGGCGCCTCTTCGCTCATCTGACCGTTTTCATCGCCGGCGGCATTATTTCCGGTAACGTACTGGTTAAAGGCATCCGTTTCTTTCTGGATGGTTCGTTCTTCGTTCCAGGTTTCGTAAATCTTATAGCCGCTCACGCCAAGAACGACTACGCAGACCGCCATAAGAATATAGAGAATGATCTGCGTAACTTTTTTCTTTCTGGATCGGCGCGGTGCGGCAGAATTATCATTCGTGCTGTCCACAGCGGGACGGTTATTCTGATCCATAGTTTTTTCCTTTCCGATTCGCCAGAATTTGAGTTTCCAAAAGGAGCAAAAGAGCGGTCTCTTTTTTATCTGTATCCTTATCGTCTGCTCTCTTTTGTGAGCGCAGCGGGCGAATCTGAATCTTCGATTATCTTAGCGAATTTTACAGAGGCAGAAAAGGACGGAAGGCGCCAGCCGCCTCTCTTGGCCGCAAACGAAAAAGAACCGGCAGGTTTTCGCCTGCCGGAACGTATACAGTCTATAGGATACTGGTTCTGCCGAATAATCTGAGTGTTGGGGCAGAATCTGGAAAGATCGACTGAAGTCTGTGATTAGCGATTGAGTTTGGACGCAGCCGCTTCGTCTATGATTACGACTACATCTGGATGGTTCTGCAGAACAGAAGCCGGGCAGGCTGTGTCTACTGGTCCTTCTACCATGGCTTTTACTGCATCCGCTTTGGATTCGCCGTTGGCTACGAGAAGGATTTTCTTCGCATCCATAACGGTACCGATACCCTGCGTGATAGCATGTGTCGGTACTTTGTTGATGTCGTCATCGAAGAAACGCTTGTTGGCATCGCGTGTGCTTTCGGTAAGTTCAACGATATGCGTTCTTTCATCGAACGGTGTGCCCGGTTCGTTGAATCCGATATGTCCGTTGCGGCCGATACCGAGCAGCTGGATATCTACGCCTTTTACCTGATCGTCATAGGCTTTTGCATCTTCTGCAGTGCTTCCGTAAGGAACATGCGTGTTGGCTGGATCGATGTCCACGTGGCTGAACAGATGATCGTTCATGAATGTGTAGTAGGACTGCGGATCGTTGCGGTCAATGCCTACGTATTCGTCAAGATTGTAGGTATGAACGTCTTTGTAGGAAGTTCCGTTTTCTTTGTGATCCTTTACCATTTCGGCATAGAGGCCTTCCGGAGAGCTGCCGGTAGCCAGTCCGAGGACTGCATCTGGGCGTGCATCCAGGACTTCTTTCATGACTTTGAACGCTTCTTTGGAAAGCTCATCATAGTCTTTTGTAACAATTACTTTCACAGTATTTTCCTCCTAGGTACATCTATTATAAAAGGATTCCTTCCGTTTGAATCTTCGAAATTGATAAAACGAAACAAAAGCTTAATTTGACGCGTCGCCTTTGGATACGTAGCGAATCAGATCGTTTCCAAAATAGTCCGCCAGAATGGATTCGTAAAACTCATAATGCACCGGTACTGGCCAGCTTAACAGTTCCATCGGCACGCCAAAGAGCGTAATCGTAGTCTTGCAGTCGTTCATGGAAGAAGAAAGATAAAACCGCTTTCTGCGCACAGCTTCTTCGGTTGTCGGCGCCTTGGTGCTTTCGATCTCAACAATAAACGGATGCTTTCGAACTTCCTGCAGCCAGGTCAGAATGCGAGATCCGATCCGATGGCCTCGAATCGTCGGATCGACGGCCAGATAGTCGAGAATGTCCGCTTTTTTATTTCGAATCAGAAAAATGAGGGCAGCCGGCTTTTCATGAAGTTCGGCGTAAAAGAGCTCCATTTTTCCTTCTTTTTTTCCATCGAGAATCATCGAAAACGGCTTGCGCTCCGAATCGGGAAAAGAGTTCTGGTACAGCGTTTCAATTTCTGTACGGTATTTACAGTCTTCTTCAAAAGGAAGAATTTTCAGATCGTTTGTCTGGGATTCCATATTTGCGTTCACCTGCTTTCTATGCGAAAACGCAGCGCTTCTTTCCTTCTTATTAATCCGTTTTGGACTGTAAAAGAAACATAATGCGCTTTCATTCATGATCACCATAACAGGATATGCAAAAAATGCCACTCACCGGGCTTTTTCGACTTGGCGGCGGATTCCATAACGGCGTATGCAAAGCAGCAGAATCGGGGATAATCAGGGATAAACAGAAAAACGGCTGCAGCAGAAATTCAGCCCGTTCCGGGAGGTTCTGCTCCAGCCGTTTTCAACTTTTTTCCTGCCAGCATTCATTCCATTTCCTTTAGCTGGTTTGCTTTAGCTCATCCAGGCGTTCTTTGGACGGAAGAAGCCGCAGTTCCAGCAGATCCTGATGCAAAGTATCTATACAGATTTGCGCCTGCTCCGTTGTATGGGACGAACGATCTTCCAGAATCTCGATAGCGTCTGTGAGATGGATAAAAATTTCTTCTTCATACAGACCAAACTGTGCGCTTGATTCGCTGGTCTGCATCAGAACGGCTCCTTTGCGAAATACCGTATCCAGAAGATCCTGCATTGGATTTGTTCGAACCTCCAGGCTCGCTGCCTCAGAAGCAAACGCATTAAACACTGGCCGCGTATACGCGTAAATCCGATAGGACGTGTCGGGTTCGAGAGGGACGAAAGCCGGACTGCCCTGCCATTCGAGGGTATCCAGATCCGGATCCTTCATGTCTTCTTGCGCTTTTACAATCGCGTAGATACCGCCGTCAACTTTCTGAACGCTCAGAGTGGAGGAAGTCACCAGATCCATTTTCAGTTTAAGAGCGCTCGGTCGTTCGGGAATTTTAAAGCGATAAATCGCAGAAGCAAAGTCATAGTCTGTCGCATCCCTTTGCAGATAAACATCGACCCCAGGCTTTACGGAAAGCATCTCATCATAGGTGAATTCGATTCCATCGCTGAGATCTGGAGTATAGCCGTAACGAATGCCTGGAGAAAAAATGGCATTGATCCGCTCGTTCGCATAATCGATTCCGATCACCGGCCAGGACCATCGAGCTGGAATTGTCCAGGTTTCTGTAACGGAAGTTCCCTCTTCCTTTGTATACGTCAGCAGCTGTATACGTCAGCAGCAGCGGCGCCGGAAGTTCGTCGTCAATGAGACGGCCGATCGAATCGCCGTTC
This sequence comes from Allobaculum fili, assembly GCF_020969955.1. NCBI lineage: Bacteria > Bacillati > Bacillota > Erysipelotrichia > Erysipelotrichales > Erysipelotrichaceae > Allobaculum > Allobaculum fili. The sequence continues at coordinate 41,844 of NZ_JAHDSX010000015.1, forward strand.
GGAATGGGATCGCCATCTAGCGTGCTGACGGTATATTTCGAATCAAACGAAATCGTTTCGCTGCGATAGACAAAGTGCAGAGGCGAACGACGGACATGGAGGGCTGCTTCTGAATTTTTCTTGCCTGGTGCGCTTGCACTGATTTGGAGGGTTACTTCTTCTCCTTCTTCCAGTTCAATCGGATCGGACCAGGCGAATCGTTCGGCGGGCTCGCCGTTTACAGCAATCGAATCCGGACTGATGGTCTGGACATAAATGTCCTCTTCGTCATTGCGAAGTTCAATCGTCGCGCTGCCGTTTTCAAAGGAAACGATCTGTCGGGCGCGTGCGGAGTCAACTCGATTCGTCCCGATTTGCGCAGATGCTTTGGAATACGTTCTTGTAACCGTATTTCCTGTCTGACCTTCTTCGTTTACCGTGCGAGCCAGCAGTATATGCGTCTGGTCCGGCAAAGCAAAGCGCAGTTCGATCGGCGCAGTGTATTTGGCAAACACCGATCCATCCATCGAATATTCGATCGGTTCATTTCCTGCACTGGAAAGTTCCAGAAGGGTTCCATCGTTGACTTCCCCGTCCATCTGCGAAGAACGAACGGTGCTAAGCTCCTCTTTAGATTCTGGCAGCGGATTGGTAAAGCCTTTAATGCAGACGTTGGTCAGGACAAAACTGTCGGCCATCCCGTAAACGTCTTCCCATTGCGCGCTTTCATAATCGTAGACGTAGCTTTCGTGTCCCGTTCCCATTTCTTCCACAAAGTCTTCTTCCGGGTCTTCACAGCCATACGTTTCTACAGGAATGGGATTCTCGTATTCCGGATTATCAAATTCGATAACGATGCTGAACTGGGAATTGGAGTGAAGAACGGCTGGCTGTTCGAGCTCAATCGTATGATAGCCGGTATACTGCTCGCTTCCGCTCTGTCGGCTGACCAGCCTTCCGTTTTCCGGATTTTCCCCCTGCACCTCCGTGTAGACCGAAAGGGTATAGGCTGTACCAGCGTCCGTCGTATAAAACGAAGCAGCCTCAAGAAGTTCATCTTCTTTCGCACTGAAAATATTGGCTGCTTTTCCCAGACACGGGTTATTGTTGCTGCCTTCCAGGGAGGTGTACCACCCCAGGGTATCGTATTGATAATTGCGCTGATAGTTGTCATTTTATTCGAGAAGGAAAACTGTACCAAAGGAAATTGCGCTGTCTTCGTAGGAGAGCCAGTGAGTTCCGTTTTCTCCCCAGTCGTACCCCCAGCTGTTTTGAACGAGCCAGGCGCCGTCATGTTCGGGCTGCGCACTTTCGTTAAAGTTTTCTCTGGAGAAGCTGTCATCCCAGCCGATTATCTGTACGACATGATCAGTTAGATGTCCCGGTTCGTTATCCCAGGCATTCGTTTCTTCGATGTAGCCGCTGTAGTTGCCGACGTTTACGTTAATGACGGCTGGTCCGTAGTCATAGACAACCTGTTTGATGATCTGCTGGTCCACAGTATTTCGATCCGGATCTTCGTACGCTGAGGTAGGAAGACAGAACGCATCCTGCAGATGAAAGTCCGCTTCATAGCGCATGCTTTCGTCAGGGATACGATCAAAATCAGACATAGGCAGTTTTTCTTCCCGAATCGGTCCTTTCCAGGCGGCTAATGACGGTGCAAGAAGACTGCTGCTTCCCCCATTCCCGTACGGATCCCCATTCATCTGCAAAATCTCTTCTTCTTTCCCGGTCAGCGTATACCATGCTGCATGCAAGGAAGAAAGCTGGAGTCCATGTTCCTGATCATATAGCGTTTGCGCAGCACCCTCTATCCCGGTAATTGCCCAGCAGGTCGAAAGCGATCCCTGATCTTCCACGAGAAGCAATCTTCCCTGATCCCGCAGACTGAATCTGAACGGGAGCGTTCTAGCCGAGGTTTTCGTCTTCTGATTCTTGCGATATTGCCTTGCATAATGATCGGAAAGATACGAAAGATCCATCGAAGAAGGAGCCTGTCCATGCGGATCTTTGAGCCAGTTCAAATATTCTGAATTAAAAGCGGATGGATCGAGTCGATCGGCGACCGGACTTTGGGGAATGGTCTGACCCTAATCCTCCATGCTCTCCTTTGCCTGAACAGGCTGCTGCCCGATGCTTATCGACAGTCCGATCAGCAGGGCTAACCATTTCGAAGCCTTCATTTGATTTCTCCCTTTCTTCTCGCTTTAAAGCGTTTGATTCACTTCCTTTTTCTTTTACTCGAAGCCAACGCCAGTCTCTTGGCTGGGGAAAAAGGATTTGGTCTCATTTTATCGTCAGGATTGAGGATTGGAATTTCCAGCGTGGAATGTTTTAAAAGCTTCTCCTTTTGTATCTACTGTTTATGTCAGGATTTTGCCTTCTTCAAAATCAAAAGTTACATCCTCTTAAAAATACGAGATCGAGGGAAGACAGAAAAAAACGGCTTTGAAATTTCGTGCGTTTCCGTTGAAAACGGCAGATCGAGTTCAAAGCCGCAAAAACAAAACTCTGCCGAGTGATCGGCAGAGTCAAGTTAACAAATATTAGAAGAGCATTCCAGTTGCTGCTGGGTCGATGCCTGCTGCAAGCAGAGCTGCATCTTTCGATGTGTACCAAGGTACTGGGATCAGTGGATCATATCCGGATCCGAGGATACCGAACATACCAGCTACGATACCGATAACGAGGAGCAGAAGGATACATTTGATTGGTGTCCATCCTTTTTTGAGGAGGAAGTACATCAGCAGAGTCAGAAGCAGAGGAATAAGGCAAGGCAGGATCTGGTTCAGGTAATCCTGAAGAACGACTGGGCTTTCGCCGTTAGCGAATACGATACCAGTTGTGGTTCCGCCGCCGTAGTTAGCTGTAAGAGCACCTACAACGAATACACCAAGGATAGAAGCAGCGCGTGTGAATTCTTTAGCGTTAGCTGTCATCATCTTAACTGCATCCAGACCGAGGTTGTAAGACCAGTACATCAGGACGTAACGAAGAATCATTTCAATGCCGAAGGCAACAACGAAGTACAGGATTGGACCCATCATCGATCCGTTGATAGCCATACCGCAAGTCATACCAGCGATAATTGGGATAAGTGTGAACCAGAAGAGAGCGTCACCAATACCGCCCAGAGGAGCAGCAGTGGAGATACGTACAGCACGGATTGTCTGGATATCCATTTTGTTCTGTTCCATGGAGAGAACGAGACCCATAACGAATGTTACCAGGAAGGGGTGCGTGTTCAGGAAGTCCAGGTTCTGACACATGGACATCGAGAGGTCAGTTTTGTTTGTGTGAATCTTTTTCAGACCAGGGAGCATGGACCAGAGCCAGCCGATAGCCTGCATACGTTCGTAGTTGAAGCAGATCTGAAGGTTGCAGGAACGCCAGATCATTTTCGTCAGGGTTCCTTTATCCAGTTTTGGTGCTGGAGTCAGATCTGTGTAATACTGCATATCCTGCAGATTGAGATCTGTATTAGATGCCATCAGAGAATCCTCCTAAACCTGCGTTAGATGCAGCTTCTTTAATGTTGATCGAAGTGAAGTAGTTGCTGCATGCGATACCGATACCGATGAAGGCAATCAGTACGAGAGTAGCGGAAGCCACTGCTGGGATGTTACCAATAACCAGAGCCATTGCAAATCCAGAAAGGAAGTAGCCCCACATATCGTTGGAAAGCATGATTTTCAGCAGAACGCCGAATCCGACGAAACGCATCATGCCGCCGGCAACAGCGAGACCGCCGTTCATCAGCCAGGAAGCGTTAGTGGAAAGGGATTCCATTGCAGGCTGAATAGCAGCGCCGCCTACGTAAGCCAGGATAGCGATAACTGCGAACAGACCGCCAAGAAGAGCTACGTCAGCGAGGACAGCATTCGTTACACCTTTTGTTTCACCCTTGGAGCAGGTGTCATCGCACCATGCGTTGAAGGAAGAAGCGATTGTGAACACGATGGTTACTACATAAGTACCAAATACAGAGAAGATTACAGCAGAACCGAGAGCAGCGTCTACGGACATCTCTGTCTGGCAGGCGAAGATCATAGCAACAACTTCACCGATAACTACGTTTGCGGGCTGTGCGCCGCCGACAGGCATAGAACCAATCATCATCAGTTCGTATGTTCCGCCAAGTACCAGACCGGTATTTACATCGCCCAGGATTGCACCGATGATCGGGCAAGCGCAGATTGGACGGTAAATAATCTCAGTCAGGGAAAACTGGTCAATCGCGAACAGGAATGTAACGATTGCCAACAAAACGACTTGCATAATTTTTCTCCTTTGTTTTGTTAGTGCAATTTAGCTAAAGAGTTTGGAAACGTCTTCTTTAGCTGTGTTAGGTGTGCGCTGGATTTCGAGTTTAACACCGAGATCCTGCAGCTTCTTGAATGTGGCGACGTCGTCATCGTCTACCGCAACACTCGTAGCTACCTGGCGTTTTCCTTCATGCATGTGCATGTTTCCAATGTTCAGAACATCGATTGGCACGCCGCCCTCGACGAGCCGTAACGCGTCCTGAGGAGTTTCCAGGATCAGGAAGATTTTCTGAGCAGGACTTGCTTTGCTGATGACAGCGATCGTTTTATCAATGCTGAAGTAACGAGTCTGTGCATAAGCTGGAGCAGCCATGTTCATCAGGCCCTGACGGAACTGGTCTTTCGCAACTGCGTCGTTTGCAACGAGAAGCAGGTTTGCTCCAACCACCCCGGCCCACTGTGTTGCAACCTGTCCGTGAATCAGACGGTTGTCAATTCGAGTCGCAACAATGTTTGGCATTTATATCTCTCCTTTCTGTCAAGCTATGCTGTGAAAGCACTCTCTTATCTACGATTATAAACAATGCATTCCCATATCATTTGCACAAATTGGATCAAGATTTAGATTTTTCGTTCAAATAAACCAAATTTGACGGAAAATTTGCGAAATAATGCCGAAGAATTAACGCAAAGCTCAGGGCTCGCAGACAGGGATTGGCATAGCTTTTCATGAAAAGAAAAGAGTATGCCAGTCAGCCCATTTCCACCCGATTAAAAATCATTTCTTTTAGACAGCAATCTTATACAAATCGTCTTATCCTGTATCAACAATTCATATTGGAAGGTTTCAATCTGGGATGGAATGATGACACAAGGATTATCTAACAAACAGCCGCAATTTCCAAACATTTTGTGATAATTTGGGATAATATTTTCAAATTGATTTATTTAAATATCAGTAGAATCTTTTGCGTCCGTTCAGGCAAACGCTTTCCCAGGTACATCCGAAGAAATGTAAACGTTATCGGAATCGGGGAATGTTGAATTTTTCTACAATTTGGTATTTCTGCAGTATTCTTAAATGCCTGCATCTTAGATTCTGGAAGCAACAGTGCAGTTCTATACTGCAGCCTGCCTTCTGGATCCGAGTGCCGGCTCAATCGTTTTCTGCAAACGGTATATCCGCTTCTGCATGGAATCGGTCGATATTGAAACACAGATCAAAACCAATACTGAAAAGAGCACCCGGCTTTCGCGTTCCTGGATCAGACAGAACCGGGCGCGCAGCGCTTTCTGTCCATTCAGACCGGATATGGAATACAGACTTCGAAATGCATGCAGATTCGGAATGCAGCGAATCTCTGCGAATGAACTCGAACAGTATTGAACCTCAGCCATATAGACAGAAAGAGTACAGATCGTATAGACAGAAAGAGTACAGATCGTTTTACTGCCTGATCCGATCTGGAAACGCGCTCAATGAATTCCTGGATCAGGCCCTTGCAGATTCTTCTTTCTCTGCTTCTCTGCAGGTCCCTGCCCAAGTCCGACTCGAGACCTTTATCTTATCCTTAGCTTCTTTGAAAATAAGGAAAGCCCTGATCGTTACGCGTTCAGCAAAGTACAGAATCTCGGATTTTCGGAGCCATAGCCAGGAAAAGTCCATACAAAACCAGGTCTGATGAAGAAGGGACAGCCAGATCGTCCCCTCCCTTTAACAGACTGAACATCTGCTCTTACAACCGTTAACCCCTGTTTACTGCCACCCATCACATAAAGATTCCATAAATATTTACTGTTTTAAACTAAGGTTTTTAGCAATTGCAACGACCGTATTTTTATAAGCTCTGCTCTCTTTATAACGCAAGTTCTGGCCCAGAATTGTCCATACAAATAAGAAAAACATCCGTTTTTGAAATTTGCTTTGCATTGATCGAAAATATCCACCTCGCCTTCGAACTAATTTATTCAATCTTAATGTACGGAAATATCGATTTACTCCACAGATTTGAACTTTTTTAGTGAAATATCGACCGAAATTTACAAAATTTGCCCTTTTTAATTTCCGGCTCATTTACACCCCATCAAACGCTGGATATACTTTTTTGTATTAGAAAGCGTTAACAAGACAAAATAGTCTCTTTGTTGCTCTAAACAGTATTTGAAGACTTTTGCCTTGAAAATTTGGAATAGTGGTGAAATATGCTCAAAAGAACAACGCATTATCAGTTTCAGCCGTATGGCTCGATCCTCTACGATCTGTCCGAAGTGGCTGAACAGCATGCCGACTACCAGCAGAACGCTCTTAAACTGACGGCTAAGAGCTTCTCGCATGTGTACTCTTCGAACGAACCCTGCTACATCCAGTGCAAATCGGGCATTGTGCTGATGGCTGTTTCAAAAGACGGGGATACTTTTGAAAACTTTGTCATCCATCGGATTGTCAAAACGAATCCCGAAACCTTCTTTAACTTCATTTCGATCTCAGATGATGCCGAGATTGATATCTGCTACCGTAAATCAAATCTGGAAATTCATCCGGCTGCGCACGAAGTTACGTTCAGCCCGATGGTGACCAATCTTCATATTCATGAAATCCTGACCACCTTTTATCAGGTTCGAAAAGAAGACTACGTTTTCCCGGGTGAAGCGCACTCGTACTATGAACTTGTTTATATTGACCACGGATCCATGGAAATGGACGTGGATGGCAAAGCCTACTCCCTGAGCATGTACGATCTGATGCTCTACTACCCAGGACAGTTCCACTCGCACTACACAAAACATGATCAGACGTGTTCGTATCTGACCGTTATCTTTAAGATGGATGACACGCTGGCGGATTCGCTGTGCAATCGTGTCTTCCATACACGCAAAGATATTTATCAGGTCCTCTGCTCCTTCATGAAGGCAGTACAAACGGAAGACTATCTGAACCAGGAACTTGCGATCCTCTATCTGAAGGAAGTCATCATTCTGCTGCACCAGTTCGACCATAAAGAAGAAGTCGATGCAGGCATCAACCCGATGCAGCAGCATTATGAACACACTCTGCTCAACGAAATTCTGGTCTACATCAACAACAACATCTGTTCGGCATTTACGGTCGAGGATCTGTGCATTAAGTTCTCGGTTTCGCGCTCTTCCCTGCAAAACCTCTTCCGGACCAACCTGCACATCAGTCCGAAACAGTACATCTCCAACCTCAAGCTGAATCACGCAAAGCTTCTGATTCAGGAACACAACCGTACGATCTCCGAGATCAGCGACATGCTTGGCTTCACCAGCATTCACTACTTCTCGAGAAAGTTCAAAAAGCAGTACGGTCTTTCCCCGACGGATTACTCCAAGTCGATCCATCCTTGATCGCCGGATCGAGCAGGTACTGGATGTATTTCCAGGCTATGAGAAATCAGGCATAACAATAGATGTTTTTTTACGGAGTTTGTATTTTATAAGCGAGCTAAGAAGGCTCGCTTCATAATCAAATTCCCTTTCTTAAACTTTCTTGGAAAAAGGGCTGTCCCGGCCCTTTTTTCGGTAAGCGTCAAATAAAAGACGGGTATTTTCTCGACCGCCTCCTTGGGATAATTCCTTTATTCAAGGAGGCTTTTTCATGGAATCAATCATCCCTGCAATCGATCTCGGTATCGATTTCTCCAAAGTT
>NZ_JAHDSX010000150.1:0-266 GCF_020969955.1 Allobaculum fili
TCTATTTCGTAAGAACTGTTCCACTAACTGTTTCCAACTTTCGGTTAAATCTTTTTTACTCTTCAACTTTTCGTTAGACCTTCTGTTATGTCTTCTTACTGATGCTCGTTTTTCAAAGATCCATTCTTGGAACAAAAGAAAAGATAACTATTTATCCTTCTTTCTGTCCTGGAAGATCGCTCTTCCAAAACCTCACAGACAAATCCTCACTCATTACTCTTTGCCATCGGCTTTCGCCTATGGACTTCCTTGTACTTTCTCCTTAG
>NZ_JAHDSX010000151.1:0-265 GCF_020969955.1 Allobaculum fili
CTATTTCGTAAGAACTGTTCCACTAACTGTTTCCAACTTTCGGTTAAATCTTTATTACTCTTCAACTTTTCGTTAGACCTTCTGTTATGTCTTCTTACTGATGCTCGTTTTTCAAAGATCCATTCTTGGAACAAAAGGAAAGATAACTATTTATCCTTCTTTCTGTCCTGGAAGATCGCTCTTCCAAAACCTCACAGACAAATCCTCACTCATTACTCTTTGCCATCGGCTTTCGCCTATGGACTTCCTTGTACTTTCTCCTTAG
>NZ_JAHDSX010000152.1:0-261 GCF_020969955.1 Allobaculum fili
TAGACGCCTTAAGCGGGTAAAGCGTTCCATTTACATTGATTTCCATTTTTCTTCTCCTGCTTTGCTGCTATTCCGCTGCCTGAGTCGTATCGGCGAACAGATACTGTACAAGATCTTTCTGTTCCTGAGTCAGGGTCACCCATCCGGATACGCCCATGCCGTTGATCGAGTAGGTCTGAGAGAGTTCAGCGAAGTCTTCTGCTCCGGCAGACAGCTCCAGACTCGTAATGTATCCCTGATGGTAGCGGGCCTTGTACTTCT
>NZ_JAHDSX010000153.1:0-259 GCF_020969955.1 Allobaculum fili
AAATCACTTTTGTTTTCTTTTCCTCCGGCTACTTAGATGTTTCAGTTCACCGGGTTTCTCTCCATTTGCATGGATGACTGGCTATAAAACCAGCCGGGTTCCCCCATTCGGATATCCGTGTGTCGTCACTTTCCTGACAGCTCGGCACGGCTTTTCGCAGCCTGACGCGTCCTTCATCATTCAAGAGTGGCAAGGCATCCTCCGTACGCCCTTCCTTGCTTGATCTAGTTCTCTAACTTTGGTTCTAGTTATGCTTGTT
>NZ_JAHDSX010000154.1:0-257 GCF_020969955.1 Allobaculum fili
CCCGGGGCGGACGAACCTTCCCCCGGAATCCTTGGGCTTTCGGTGTGCAGGATTCTCACCTGCATCTCGCTACTCACACCGGCATTCTCACTTCCATGTCCTCCACATCCCCTTACGGTAATGCTTCCACGAACATGCAACGCTCCCCTACCACTAAATACTTCAGTACTTAATCCGCGCTTTCGGCAGACAGCTTAGCCCCGGTACATTTTCGGCGCAGGGCCACTCGACTAGTGAGCTGTTACGCACTCTTTCAA
>NZ_JAHDSX010000155.1:0-257 GCF_020969955.1 Allobaculum fili
TAAGACCCCTTGAAGACGACAAGGCGATAGGCTGGAGATGGAAGCGAAGCGATTCGCGGAGTTGGCCAGTACTAATCGGTCGAAAGCTTAATCTAAGATTCGAGAAAGCTATACGCAAGAAGCCACTGCTGAAACCAACGATCGCGTTAGATCGTTATGCTGGAAGACTGATGTTTGTTTTTGGAAGATCCATTTGATAAACTTTAAAAGTACGGTGACGATAGCGGATGGGATACGCCCATTTACATCCCGAACAT
>NZ_JAHDSX010000156.1:0-257 GCF_020969955.1 Allobaculum fili
TAGAAATCCATGGGCATCGATCTTGAAATGCTTCCTGAAAATCAGAGTTCATGTCACAGGCAACAGCTTGAACATGACTCATCCATTCAATACCCGCATGATCAATAAAATCGTATACGACCTGTTTTTACTTGCCTCTGGCAATCCAAAGAACATGGCCGGTTTCCAGATCGATGATATGGGTGGCGTATTTATGGCCGTTATGAAGCTTGAATTCATCGATAGCCAGATATCGACTGCAGGTATCGGGTTTCTTC
>NZ_JAHDSX010000157.1:0-256 GCF_020969955.1 Allobaculum fili
TGCCGCCCACCTGTGTCGGTTTTGGTACGGGCCAAGATAAAGTATCGCTAGAAGCTTTTCTTGAAAGCCGCTCCATGTGCTTCGCTACTTTCCAAGGATTTCGCTTACCTCTAACGCTCTGTACCTCTCGGTCCGGATTTGCCTGGACCGGTACTGCCGCGCTTCGCCCTCAATCCATTAAGAGGGTCACACTTCCCGTCTTTGTCACTCCATCGCCTTTATCTCAGGTGCAGGAATCTTCGCCTGCTTTCCATCT
>NZ_JAHDSX010000158.1:0-256 GCF_020969955.1 Allobaculum fili
GACAACTAGGAGGTTGGCTCAGAAGCAGCCATCCTTGAAAGAGTGCGTAACAGCTCACTAGTCGAGTGGCCCTGCGCCGAAAATGTACCGGGGCTAAGCTGTCTGCCGAAAGCGCGGATTAAGTACTAGAGTATTTAGTGGTAGGGGAGCGTTGCATGTTCATTGAAGCATTACCGTAAGGGGATGTGGAGGACATGGAAGTGAGAATGCCGGTGTGAGTAGCGAGATGCAGGTGAGAATCCTGCACACCGAAAGC
>NZ_JAHDSX010000159.1:0-256 GCF_020969955.1 Allobaculum fili
TGATGAAGCATTCTCTGTGCCTGTTCCTTTTCTCTTTGACCCTTTTTGTGATGGTCGACAATCCAATGTCGAATCCAGCAGCCCTGATCAGATCCCAGATCTGTAAGCAGGTCAGCTGCTGCTTATGGTCAGACCCGAGCAGGCGTGTCTTTTCTTCTTCGTCTTCAAGAATTTGATCCAGAAGCGCGTCGACCTCTGGACTGTATTTCCGAGGTTGTCTGGATGAACTGTCGTATGAAGGCGGATCGATACACTC
>NZ_JAHDSX010000016.1:0-45365 GCF_020969955.1 Allobaculum fili
AAAGAATTCATAGAAATACTCACCAGACACAAAGACCGGCCTATGGAAGAAATCAAAGATCTGCTCAGGATAGAAGCCTGTCAGGCACCTCAGCGCCAATCTGTCTATGAGCCTCTGGCCGCACAGGTAGAAGAATACCAGGCCCTCTTTGCCTAGAAAGCGAGTATGAAATGAACATTGAAGCTTACGCCAAAAGGCTGCGCCTGCCTTTTATCCGCCAGAACTATAAGGAACTGGCTGCCCAGGCGAGAGAAGATCACCTTGATTACGAAGAATTTCTGGAAAAGGTCCTCAAAGGCGAAACGATCAGCCGCAATGAAAACTGTATTCAGAAGCGGATCCAGCTGGCGCATTTCCCAAATCGGATGTCTCTGGAAGACTTTCAAACGGAACATTTGAGAATCGAAATCCAGCAGAAAGTAAAAGAGCTCTCAAGTCTGGACTTTATAAAAAATGGAGAAAACGTAATCCTGATTGGAAATCCAGGAACGGGAAAAAGTGCCTTGTCTATCTGTCTGGGTATGGAAGCCTGTCTGAACAATATGAGCGTTCTGTTTATCGGGGTGTCCGATCTGTTGATCGAGATCCGTGAAGCCATGAGCCAGAACCAGCTGCTTCGATATAAGAAACGTTTTGAAAGTTTTGACCTCGTGATATTGGACGAACTTGGATACTGCTCATTCGATCAGAAATCTGGTGAGATTCTGTTTAACTTGATTTCGAGTCGCAATGGCAAGAAGTCCTTGATCGTCACAAGCAATCTGGAGCTCAACCGCTGGAGCGAGATTTTCAAAGATGAAGTACTGACGTCAGCGATGATTGATCGACTGGCTTATAAGGCCTACATGATCAATATGACCGGCCAGAGTTACAGGCTTCGTGAAACCAAGAAATGGGTTGAAGAAAAATCAGGCGGAAAAAATCAGAAAAAGCGCGTCACCCCCCTAGGGGGTGAAGGGAGAAGGAACTGCTCTGGAAAGAGCAGTCTTCTATAACCCAAAGTGGACCAGTTTTCAATTGACAAAAACAGCTCCTTCTGCTCATAGCGGATTTCAACTTTTTCAATGCCATCCATCAGCTTTTTGGTCAGCCGGACGTATTCGCCCTCGCTCCGGCTTCGGCTTCTGGCTGCCTTTTGAACATAATCTTCGCAAAGAAGCGTACGAAGCGTATGTTCGAACATGCGAATTTCCTTGATCTGAAACCGTTCTTTGGCCTGTCGGTCCGGCGAGTCGTCCGCATTCAGTTCCAGAATGCGCTTTACCGTATCGTAGGATGCGGTCACAATCGACGGAAAATCGACGATATGAAGCGTATCGGCGGTGAGGAGGTACTGAAAGTTCAGAGGCCGAAAGCGCGCCTGTTCGATCCGGGCCGGACTGAAAATAGGATCTTTCCCCAGGAATTCTCGGACATCTTCCGTATGCAGAGAAGAGGGAAGCAAAATGTGAATTTTCCATGCGCCCTGGGAAATCAGCGTTTCGGCTATGTGCTGATCTTCGGGTTTAAAGATCGGGGGTTCGTCCAGTTTCTCAATCAGACGGAAGACGAAATTGCGCATGTAGGAAACTGCCAGCGCATTGGCCGCTCCGATGACCATCGGTGCCGTCACATCGGTCGTCTGTTCAATGTAATCGTGGATTCCGTCGATCGAACGATTCGTCCGTTCAATGATTTCATGAATCCGTTTTGCGGTCAGCTCCATCTCCTCCGTGTTCCAGGGATCAAACCGAAAAGCCGGCAGTGCGATTCCTCCGTTTACACCGGACAGATCTTCGGGCAGACGGACCGATTCGTCACTGAGCAGGATGACTTTTTCCGGACCGAGGGCCATGACACAGAGACCGATCTCAAAGAGCACGTTGTCCCGCATCGTCTTTTCCCGGATTTCTTCGCCGTTTCGAATGAGTGTCGTTTCATCATGCCCTTCGCAGATCAGAATGGCGTAGTCAAACGACGGAATCTTTTTGATGAGCATCGGCAGAAGCGCGATCTGCTCTTCGTTTACGGCCTGCGCGAACAGATCCCTCCATTCGCTGACCTGATAGTCATATTCTTCCAGGCGGTATTTCAAATGCTGAAGAATACCGCTTTTTTCGGAAAGACCGCTTGAAAACAGAACAATAGAAATGCCGTTCGCAGAATTTGTCATCTTTCCTCCCCGTCTATGCCTTTTCTTCTTTGGACTGTCCTAAAATAGGAATACATTCCCATACAAAAGGCCTGCCTTTATTATAAAGAGATTCCCGGAAGGAAAATCCAGAGGAGGAAAACGGGTACGTTTGCGTGTGCAGTCGGGATTCTTTCCTCACTTTTGCGTCCAGTATTCGGGGTACACCAGACGGCCAGAAAACATGGAGCAGGCCAGAACCCGTATAAAAAGCTAGACACTCATCTAGCTGGAAATCCACATAGAAAGAAGGAAAGAACAGAATATGATCACTTCAAAACCGATGACGCTTGCCGAAGTTTCCGGTATTGTGCTGGAACAGCTGCCCAAAGGCATTCTTCTGACGACGCAGGATGGCGATGTTCGCGATACCATGACGATCGGCTGGGGCGGCCTGGGAACCAACTGGGGAATGGATGTCTTCACCGTGTATGTGCGGGAAAGCCGCTTTACCAAAACGCTTCTCGATGCCAACCCCGTCTTTACGATCAGCTGCCCGATGCCCGGCATGGATGTCCGGTCGATTTTAGGCTTCTGCGGAACGAAATCCGGCCGGGACGTAGACAAGTTCGAAGCCTGCCATCTCCACACCGTTCCGGGCGAGGAAGTGTGTACACCGGCGATTCTGGAGTTGCCGCTGACGATTGAGTGTCAGGTGCTTTACGCCCAGAAGGAAGATCCGGCCAGCATTCCTTCCGAAATCCGGAAGCACTATTATCCAGAAGGGGACAATCATACAATCTATATCGCACACATTAAAGCGGTTTATCTCCTGCAGAACGACGAACAGTAAAACGGGTCTTCCGCGCGATACTGCACATTTCCATATACAGACAGACAAAGGCGGATCCTCCAGATAAAGGGAGGATCCGCCTTGATTTGTAAATTGAACGTTATTCGGCAAGTCCGGGAAGAAAAGGATCGGACTGCGGATTCATGGACGCAGCCAGTTCGCACCAGTCGCCAAGCCGTCTGGAAATGCCGGTAAAAAACGGGTCTGGCGGCGTATTTTCGGGACGGTGATGTTTCAGCATGTGTGCAGCTAGAGAAGCGATCTCGTCGTTTGTACGGGCGTAGCAGGCATAGCCGTGACGTTCGAAAAACTCCGCGTTCTGTGTTTCACATCCTGGAATCGCAAACGCAAGCAGCAGCGGCGTTCCGGAAGCGGCCGCTTCGGTAATGGAAAGGCCGCCTGGTTTCGTAATAAACAGATCCGCCAGCTGCAAGTACTGAAAAATGTTTTTCGTAAAGGCCACCGGGGAAATGGATGGATCGTTGAACTTTTCGATGCGGCGATACAGTTTCCGGTTGTTGCCGCAAAGCACGAGAATGTGCAGATCCGGCTGGTCTTCAAGCAGCGGCTGCAGGGAAATGAGCATGGGCCAGAGACCTTTAATGCCCATCGATCCGCCGCCGACTAAAACGTAGCGTCTGGAAGGACTCAGCCCTAATGCCTTGCAGGCTTTATCCCGGCTGGTGCGCAGATCGAACTTGCGATCGACGGGAATGCCGCAGGGGATCATGCGGGAGTGATCGACGCCTTCCTGAAAGAAGGTCTCCACCAGATCGGGATGGGGAATGGTCATCCAGTCCGTCTGAACGTCGCTTTCAAAGGGAATGCACGTATAGTCGGTGGGAATCATTACGCTAGGCGGAACGTGCAGACCATGGTTTTTCAGCCAGGTGAGCATGAGTCCCGGATACGGATGCGAACACAGGATAAGATCGACTGGATGTTCGCTCAGCCAGCGATGCAAAGCCAGAGCGGTCTTTTTCTGGACCGCCAGAACGGGATTGGGCAGGCTGAAGTTTCGCTCGCCTTCTTCGTACAGGCGGCCGAGCTGATAGACGGCGCCAAAGAGATGCGGCGAAAGCTGCACCATGGAAACGTAGGCGCTGCCGACGCGCCTGGCCATCTGCGGCGAGCGCAAAGAATACGGGTCGAAGAAATGTACGGTCCAGCCGCGCGCCGTGAGTTCGTGGACCATAGCGTGTGCGGCGGAATTGTGACCGCCGCCGGTCGAACAGGACAGAATCAGCGCTTCCATAAAAAGCTTACCTCCATATCCGGCCGGGCTTCTTTGGACAGGCCGAGTCTTGCGAGTACAGAAACTGAAGTCAGAGCCGCTCCACCGACTAAAACGGAAGCGGCCTGCAAAGCCAGACACATGGGGGCGTAAAGAATAAAGACAAGCCCCGTCATGTAGAAATTCGGACGAATTCGAATGACCAGCGTAAAGGTCAGAAAAAGCACGATTAAAGCCAGCGTGGGCAGAAAGCTCACCTGACCGGCCCATACGCCAAGGGCGGAGCCAAATGTGGCGGCGATGCCTTTACCGCCGCGAAAACGATAGAAAATGGGGAACAGGTGTCCAAAGACCGGCGCCCACATGACCAGCATCAGACTGCAGGGGATCAGGGCGCATTCTGGCGTGCGGGTGTACAGATAAACCGGAAGGAAGGCTTTGCCCAGATCGCCGAGCAGAACGAACAGACCGCACCAGAACCCGCCTTTTTCAAAGGCGTTGAAGGTGCCGGGATTGCCGTCCTCGGTTCCCAGGGTGGCGTCTTTTTTCGAAAACAGTGCCGAGTAAAGGTGAATATAGAGAATGCTCCCGGAAAGATAACCGAACAGCAGATAGGCGAATAGTGTCATCATGATTCTCTATATTATATCGAAAAGCCCTTCAGGACCTTTCAATCATGCCAAACGATTTTGTGAGATTGCCTATCGCATTGGATTTACAAAAAAGTTACGCACGAAAAAGGAGAAGCCAAAAGCTTCTCCATCAAAAAATCGCATAAAAAAAGCGGAGCGTTAGCTCCGCGATTGATCAAATGGCGCCTGAAACAAGACTCGAACTTGTGACCTGCCGGTTAACAGCCGGATGCTCTACCGACTGAGCTATTCAGGCATTTGATCTTGGCTCATCAGCGGCTTTTTCAACCCGCTCCCTGAGCGCAAAGATAATTTATCATTTTCCCCTAACCCCGTCAACAAATTTCATTCAAAAAATTTTAAATTCAGATTTAAAAGTATATGTGGGTCAATCAAAAACCGGAAAAATCCGATGGGTATAAGGGATTTCGCCATAAACGCTCCTCAGAACAAACCAGAAAAAAGTTTTCCACAAGGTCCGGATAAAACAGAAATGAGGCTCTCTGGACTCTATACGGGCATCCAAATGCAGAAGAAAATTTCAAAAAATGGAAATTTTCTCCCGAGAAACGCGTTCCACTTCAGAAAAAAAAGCCGATCCGGGCGGTTCAGGAACAAAATCCGGCTGCAAAACCAGACGCTTGAACCGTCTGCAGCACCGAGAGGAACAATGCAAGCGTTAAACCGAACCTCAGCAGAAAGGGAACAGGCTTCAAAGTTCGGTCGCTTTGGGAATGCGATAAGATGATCAGTGTATTTTGATATTGGATCCATCGCCTTAACCCCCATGCGTTTTTCTGGAATGGCTGCACATAGAATGAACCGCGAGAAGCAATACCAGAGAAGCAATACCAGAGAAGCAAAATGGGAAAAACAAAACGGGAAAAGCTGTGCAGAAAACACGGCGGGAGGCGACAGGCAAAACAGTACGTGATGGAACAGAAGCCGTACGGGACGAAATAAACGAAACAAACAGCACGAGATAATACAAGAAGGCAGGGGGAAAGTATGTTCACAAACACAGACAGCACAAAAATGAAGGATGCAAAGACTTTAAGCGAGACGTCTTCTCTTTTGAACAATTTGAAAGAGATCCAGACACTCGCTGCATCCTTGCCCGCAGACCGTCCCGATCCGTCGCGGATTCGGGCCGTTATTATGGATATGGATGGCACGCTGCTCAACGCGAAAGAAGAAATCTCCCCCAAAACCCGTGCGTATCTCATTGGGCTGGAACAGGCGGGCATCCGTCTGATTCTGGCTTCAGGGCGCAGCTATAAGCGGCTTCTTCGCTATGCGAACGATTTGAGAATGGACGAATACGGAGGACTGCTCATTGAAGTGGACGGCGTCGCTCTATACGATCTCTCTGCAAAGGAACGTACCAAATACCACGAGATGTCTTCGGAAGAAATCCGGGAGATCTACACGTGGCTGATCGGACAGAACGCGGAAAGCCAGGCCGTATTTGACGACGGCATGTTTGTCTATTTTTCTCCGGCGATACGGGAACATAAAATTTTGCTGCGCGGGGAAAATCATCTGGATGACGACTATCCCTGGACGGCAGGGCCATGGAAATGGCTGGCGGACATGCGCGACGGCTATCCGGAAATTCATTACGTAAAAAGCGCCGAGGAAATTTTCAAGCCCGTCAACAAGCTGCAGATCATGCAGGAAGAACAGCCGCTGATCGAACTCTTCGAACGGATGCAGGCGCGCTTTGGCGATCGGTTTTCGATTTATCGAACGACGCCGCGTCAGCTTGAAGTGCTGCCTCTGGGCTTTTCGAAAGGCGAAGGCCTTCGCCGGCTGATGGAACGGGAAGGCTGGCAAAGCGATCAGGTCATCGCGTTTGGCGATGGGGAAAATGACGTCTCCATGTTTGAAACCGTGCCTTTTTCCTTTGCGATGGGCAATGCGAAAGACTTCGTAAAACAGCAGGCGTGGGCTGTAACGGATTCCAATACGCAGGACGGAATTCGAAAAGCGCTTATGGCGCTCGGCCTGCCCGCAAACACGAAAGCCCATACCAAAAAATGAAAGCGAACTCTGCGTCTGCGCACGCAAATCGGCTTTGTTTTAAGCCTTTTTGAATTGTGTACTTCCCGATCGGAGTAAACGCGGACAAATCATTTGAACGATCGAGAACGACACGTTCGAAGATTTCGTGGGGTATAATATTCCGGCTTAGCCTTCCTGCCGGACAGTTCTGGCAGAGTGGAAAAGACGGTCGGCAATTTCAAAACGGAAAGAAGGAATTACATGAATCTGGTAACGGTCATCATTATGTCTGCGGCACTTGCCATGGACGCCTTCGCTGTTTCGATTTGTAAAGGTCTGGCCACAAAGCATGCCGACGGGAAAGTCATGCTCGCCTGCGCCTTGTGGTTTGGTC
Organism: Allobaculum fili; assembly: GCF_020969955.1. Lineage (NCBI taxonomy): Bacteria > Bacillati > Bacillota > Erysipelotrichia > Erysipelotrichales > Erysipelotrichaceae > Allobaculum > Allobaculum fili. The sequence goes on from NZ_JAHDSX010000016.1 coordinate 7,228, forward strand.
TGTTTCAGGGCCTCATGCCGGCTCTTGGCTACTTCTTCGGCGCGATGATTGTCGGCGCCGTACAGTCGTTCTCGAGCTGGATCGCCTTTGGCCTGCTGGCCTTCATCGGGATCAATATGATCCGTGAATCCGGAAAGGAAGAAGATACCGATTCTTCCATTGAAACCGGAGAAATGTTCATGCTGGCGATTGCGACGTCGATCGACGCGCTCGCTGTCGGCGTTTCCTTTTCGATGACGCCGGTAGAAATCGTCGCCGCATGGCCGGTCTGGGCGAATGCGATGCTTGCCTGTGTGATCATCGCGATTGTCACCGGAATCTTCTGCGCCTTCGGCGTATGGCTCGGTTCCGCCGCCGGAAGTCACTTCCAGAAAAAAGCCAAAATTGCGGGCGGTCTGGTTCTGATTCTGATCGGCATACACATTCTGCTTTCTTCTTACGGAATTCTCTGATCGCTTCGCAGGACCTCGTCCGACGGGCATCCAGGCGGAAGAAGAGGCAATTTGAAAAGAGAGTAGAAAGTTAAGAGCGTTGAAATGGCAGAACGGAAACACCGCAGGCGCGGCAAACCGAAATCTGCCGTTTTTACGTCGTATGACAGTACATACAACAGTACATACGACAGACCTGCGTCCAAACCGGAGCATGGTTTTTAAGAAAGGGTATCTATGGCTTATTTATGGCTTATCGTCGGCTTCGTCCTGCTGATTAAGGGCGCCGACCTGTTTGTGGACGGCGCAAGTGCCGCCGCACTGAAAATGAAAGTTTCGCCGGTTATTGTCGGTCTGACGATCGTCGCACTGGGCACCTCGCTTCCCGAAGCGTCCGTGTCCATTTCGGCGTCCATTGCCAACAGCAACGCTCTGGCAATTTCCAACGTACTGGGATCGAATATCTTCAATACGCTCGTCGTGGTCGGCGCCAGCGCGGCAATTACCCCGTTTGTCATCCATAAAACGGTTCTTCGCCGGGATATGGGGGTCAACATTTTCTGCTCGCTGCTTCTGCTTCTCTTCCTTCTCGGAGGAAACCTCAGCCGCGTAGAAGGCATTCTTCTTCTGATCATCCTGGCGATTTATCTTTACGTGCTGATCCGGGACGCGAAAAAGAACCCGGTCGAAGAAGACAGCAATGAAAAGCAGATGCCGACCTGGAAAATTCCGGTTCTGCTTCTGATCGGCATTGCGGCCATCGTTCTTGGCGGCGACATCACCGTCGACAGCGCCAAGGAGATCGCGGCGAGTCTGGGCATGTCCGAAAACCTGATCGGTCTGACCGTCGTTTCGGTCGGAACGTCGCTGCCGGAACTGGTTACTTCCGTGACCGCGGCGAAAAAAGGCGAAAGCGGCCTTTCGATCGGGAACGCCATCGGCTCCAACATTCTCAACATTCTTTTCATTCTCGGCGCTTCCGCGACGATCTCGCCGCTTAGTGCAGACATGTTTAACGTGATCGATTCCGCCATTCTTCTGGCCGTCGCCATCGGAATGTTCGCACTGTGCTGGTTCTCTCCAAAACTCAATCGAACCAAAGGCATCTGCATGATCCTGGTTTACTGCTGTTTTGTGGCCTATACCATCCTGCGCTGATCCATTCTTCTCGTTTTGCATCGAATGAAATCGAGATCCTGCTACAATTTCTGGTAAAGCAGGATCTTTTTTTCGCTCCGCACTTCGGTGTCTGAAGGAAAAGACATCATGCAGCAGCGGCCTAAAAATACAGGCGCCAGTACGGCTATCCTGCATCAGAGGAGAATTTTCCATGAAATTTGATAAAGTACTCGAAAATCGTCGAGCAATCCGCCGCTATAAAAACGAACCGATCGACCATGAGGACATCCGCAGAGTTCTCAAGGCCGCCATTCTTGCGCCAAGCTGGAAAAATTCGCAGTGCCCGCGCTGGTATGTGGTCACCAACGATCAGCTGCTCGCAGAGCTCCGGGAAAACGGTCTTCCGGCTTTTAACGCGAAAAACACGGAAAACGCCCCGTGCCTGATCGTCGTATGCTATGAACCGCGAAAAAGCGGCATGGGCAATGACGGCGAATACGCCAATGCGATCGGGGAAGGCTGGAGCTGCTTTGACTGCGGCCTCGCGGTAGAAAACCTCTGCCTCGAAGCGAAGCGTCTCGATCTCGGAACGCTCATCATGGGGATTTACAACGAACAGGCCATTCGTCAGGCGCTCTCTATTCCAGGAGAGCTCAAAATCATGTGCGTCGTCGCTTTAGGAAAACCGGATATCGATCCGGAAATGCCAAAGCGAAACAAGCTGAAGGATGTCGCTGTCTTCAAGGACTGATTCCTCCCGGACACTTAATCCTGCCCATTCCAGCCGCTGAATCCGCTCGTTCTACAGAAAACACACCAGCAGAAAACACAAATGGACAAGGCAGCCCGCGCGGAACGCTTCTCGTTTGGCACGGAACGGCTTTGTCCTTTTTCGTGTTCTGCGCTTTCTGGATCTGAGCTTTTTTCCTTTCTTTTTCATGATCAGGTGCTGTCCAGGCTTTGTGTGCGTCGTTTCAAACAGGGATAGGGAATAGACGAGATTCCCGCTACAATAGAATGCACAGGCCCGCAGAACCCTTTAACCGGAGAAAGGAGGCGAGGAGCGCGTGAAGAAACAGAACGTTCTGAAACGGACCGCCCAGTCGATTCGTCATTTTTTTGAACATATCCATTCGTATTGGGAACTCTGGAAAAATCGAAGAGAGTACGGGGCGATTGAGTCCAACGCGACGATTCGAGAAATTCACGCGTTTGATCGCGTTAAGCCGGGCGATCTCGTCTACTGTGAAATGCCCATGAGCGACTGGGCACTTGCGGATGTCCCCAAAGGCCATCGCTGCCGTCCTTACCTGATTCTGGCCAAAACCGAAGACGGCCTGATCGGCTGTCCTTCCTCGCACAAGCGCCGAAAGAAAATTTCCAGCTGGGTCCAGATGGAACTGAAACCGGAAGATTACGATCAGTTCATGCTGTTTGGATCCCGTTACCACGCGCAGGGCAGCACGTTTGTGGATCTGAGCCACTGGGAGGAAATCCCGGCGCGTAAAGTGCTCTCTCTTTCCACCAGCCTGAAAGAATCGGATCGACGCATTGCCGATCGAATTCTGCGCATGGTCGGCACTCGAAAAGTCAGCACGCAGAAAAGAAAAGGAAGTCCGAAAGAGGAAGAAACCGTCTGGCAGATTTCCGCGCGTCCCCAGTCCAGAATTCCAGGGGATATTGTTTCGCTTTCTTCCGGGGAGCCGTTTCTGATCAGTACGGTGGATCAGGATACAGCCTGGGGCTATCGGCTTTCTTCCCCCAGACAGTCTCAGCCCGATTCCAAGGTGCTTTCCGTCGAGAGCATCAATCATTACTTCTTCCCGTTCGCGTCCCTTCAAAAAGAGAAGCTCGAGCAGCCGGAGCAGTATCCGCTGATCAGCTTCTGCAAAACCTCTACGCTCCTGCAGAAAGAAAAGGAGCTCAAAGCGCGCAAGGCACAGGACGAGCAGAACGAAAACCCGGCTCGCAAAAAGACCGGTGCGGCTCCCGCGTTTGCCCGCAAGGAACGAATCCGGATCACCCGTCAGTGCGGCGGGATCTTTCAGGATTTCTTCAGCGAAAACGAATACGTGTACATGTGGACGTATAAGCAGAGCGAAAAGTATCTGGATCTCGACGAGTTTTATGACGGCAACGTGGTGATTCGTGAAATCGAACGAAATCGTCTGACCGAACTGGGAATGCTCATTGCGGACGACATTTTTGAAGAAGTACTCGATACGCTTGTAAAGCGCCGCTCACTCAGTGAAGACGAGGCACAGCTGCTGCGCGAAAACTTCTACAATCCGCCAGAAGCCGAAGAAGAGGCGCCAGCGGATTTAACCGACCTGACGGAAGAGAAAACGGAAGATGGCGTAACGGAAGAGCCAGGGATAGCGCAGGCCGAAGCACAGGAGATTCCAGAACCAGAGACAAATCCAGATCCGGATACGCAGACCAAACCGCAGCCAGACAATAAGATATGAAAAAACGGACAGATCGCAGAGATCTGTCCGTTTTGATTTAATGCGTTTGTCTTTGGCGACGGGTTTCTAGAGCATCGCTCTCTGACTGCGTTTCAGGAAAAACTTTGGATCCGCCGGCGTGAGCGAGGAAATCTCAAAGGTCAGCGCACTGTTCGCTTTGTGGCCGAGCGTCTGATAAAACGTTCCGCGGGCCGCATAGGCGGTACCGTTTGAGGATGTCGTGCTTTGCGGAGCTACATCCGGGGTGTCCGTTGGCGGAACCTGCGTTCCAGGATCATTGCCCGGATCATCTGGCGGCGTGCCTGGATCCGTTGGCGGGGTCGGAATGCTGGGATCATCGCCCGGATTCTGACCTGGAGGCGTCTGATTGCCGGGATCCTGATTGCCGGGATCATCAATTGGAAGATCCGGATCTTCGGAAGGTACTTCGGATTCTACATCCGGTACGCAGGCGTTGTTGTTGAGCTTATAGCCGTCCGGGCAGGAGCAGGCTCCGTTATCAAAGGAACCGCCGCTGGCGAGGCAGGCTTTACGGTTGGCTTCAAGAAGCTGGTTGGTGTAGCTGTCGCCGGCATCCGGATCGCCTTTTTCAAGGAATTCGGTTTTGATCAGACCGCCTTTGTAGTCGGAAATCTGATCCGGACGCTCGATTTCATGGTAGTTGCCGTTTGGCGCCAGGTAATCGAGCATGTAGCGGTTGATGTGGAAGGCCGGTGCGGCTTCGAGTTCGGTCCAGCCCATGTAGTAGCCCTGCATGAAGTAGGCAGGCAGATAGCCGGACCATGTCGCAATCGAATACGTTGAGGTGTAGCCGATGGACCATTCGTCTTTCATAACTCCGGCCGGGATGCCGTACTGGGCCCCTTCTTCTTCCCAGGAGGATGTACCGGATTTCGCGTAGGCCACATAATCCGGGCTGCCGAGGATTTCGTTGTAGTTCTGATAGCCGCCGTAAACAACTTCCTTGAGCAGCGTGCTCATCATGTAGGCGGCCTGTGTGGAAATCAGTTCGTATTCAGTCGAATCGCCGCTGATTTCCATGTTGTCGGAACGGCGGATGATTCGTCGGATCCGGTGCGCGTTGATTCGGGTACCCTGGTTGGCAAACATCGAGTACGCCGAAGCCATCTGGGTAGGGGAAGCGTACATGTCGGCACCGCCGATCGAATACTGCGGGGCGAAGAGTTCGGCGGTTCGCTCATCGAAGCCGAGCTTCTTACAGAAGTCTACCCAGTAATCCGTACCGGTCGCGTCGACAAGATCGATCATCGCTGCGGCGGCGGTGGTGTTTTTCGAAACGCCCAGCGCTCTGGCCAGCGACATTTTCCCATCGTATTTTCCGTCGGAGTTTCGCAGGTTGGATCCGCTGTGCCAGTAGTCTTCCGGTTTGTCGTCCACGATATGGGCGGTTGACCAGCCGAGAATATCAAAGGTTGAGCTGTAGGCGAGCAGCGGCTTCATGGCGGAACCCGGCTGACGGGTGTTCATGGAGTTGTCCTGCTTAACCGATACCGAATCGGAATGGTAATGACGGCCGGCACCGACGGCGATAATTTCACCGGTGCTGTTGTTGATGATCGTCGTACCGAAGTCCATCATCTCGTTCGGGAAGGCGACGACTTCGCCGTTCATGATCTTATCGAGCTCGCTTTGCGCGCCCTGATTCAGAGCGGTGTAAATGTCCATCGGGATAATGGCCGGGTCCTGACCGGTCAGGCTCTGTGCTTCCTGAATGACCTGGTCAATGTAGGCCTGGTTCGGGTCAACGGAAATGGTTTCGTGATAGTTCAGCGCGAACGCCAGATCTGCGTTCTTTTCGAGGTTGTATTCCTCTTCGGTGATGTAGCCGTGGTTGAGCATCAGCTGAAGCGTCGTGTTTCTTCGCTCCTGTCCGGCGGCGAGATGGTCGATCGTATCGGTTTCATCCGACGCGTTGTGGATGTTGTTGAGCGGGTTGTTGGTAAACGGCGCGTTGATGCTTCCGGCAAGGAAGGCGGCTTCGCCAAGGTTCAGCTGCGAGACATCCTTATCGAAGTAGTAGCGCGCGGCTTTCTGTATACCTCGTGTGTTGTTTCCGGAACCAAACCAGATTCGGTTCAGGTAGAACTCCATAATGTCTTCCTTGTCGATGGTCTGTTCCGCAATGAGAGCCAGGTAGATTTCCTGGATCTTCAGCTTGATTTTATCGAGGGTGGAAAGCGAACCTTTTTCCGCTTCCAGCTTGGCTTCCTGGTTTTTGGTGAAGGCGTTGTCGATCATCTGCATGGTCAGTGTCGAACCGCCCTGGCCAAGACTTCCGCTCTGCAGGTTGGAAAGAGCGGCTGCCGTGAAACGCGGAAGGTCAAAACCGTTATGAGTAAAGAAACGGGAATCCTCTACCGCCAGGAAGGCGTCGATGACATTTTGCGAAAGCTGATCGTACGTAATGTCGTCGCGGATTTCGGAACCAAATTCATAAAACATGTTTCCGGAATCATCAAAGATTCGGGAGTTGGATAATGTGGACAAGCCGTCCTTGGAAAAGCGCATGCCTTCCGGGTCGTTAATAATATTGACGAGCACGAAGAAGACCGAAACGCATCCGACCAGAAACAGGGTCAGAACGGCGATCGCGATCTTGTTCCAGGCATCGAGCGTCTTTCGCGGCTTGCCAGTAGGGCGGGCGGAAGGTTGGCGCCCGTGTTGCTGCTGTGCCATTTTCTATTTGTCTCCTTTCAAAGGGGTTTCCATATAATAAGCTGCATATTTCTCGTCGACTGCAGACAGGTAGTCGACTCTTGGATAAAGTCCTTCTTTAAGCAGAATCCCATTCTGTTCAAACCATGAAACAGGAATGGATTTCGCCTGCGTCTGCTGGTGTGCGGCGATCAGATCGCCGGCATCGACCAGATACGTTTGCATCAGACTTGTAAAGCGTACAATAAAAAAACCGATCCCGCCCTGTTCCTGAACACGCTGAAGGTGTTCAATCTGATGTTCCTGGACGAGATATTTAGGAAAGCTTGTACGGTTCTGCGTCTGTTTGGCTTCAAAGTCTACGTATCTTCCTCGATAGAGACCGTTGTAGTCGGTCGTGGAGGGCGTTCGATAGTAGGCTTCCGTGATTTTCGCACGGCCCCGGCTGGGGTAGTCCACATGGACGACCTGTACAGGGGTCGGCTTTTTATAGATCAGGGCCCGCTTCATCTCCCGGTAGTACAGATTGGAAGCGTTGAGATCGTCTTCCAGACTGGACCCCCGGTCTGCATGGTTGTCGCTCATGCGGCGCACGCCCTGCGCCTTGTGCATTCCGGCGGGATATTTTATCTGACTCATCGTCTGAATTATATAGAAAAACCATGGCGCTTTCAACGAACCAGACGGCTCGTCCCGTTCCATGCAAAAAGACATATTCAGGATATTCCCGCTTTATTTAAAGGATATTAAGTGTTTGTTTTCGTTTTCTTAAATTCGGCTTTCACGAGCGTAAGACGATGGAGTCACATATTGTGAAATTATACTATAAAATCACAAGAAAGGAACCTTAAGGATTGAGGTGTTTCTTTTCATTTGATATAATGACAAACGCAATGGAGGAAGTTCACATGGCATTCAGATTAACCGCCCAGCAGATTTACGATAAGGAATTCCCGTCCAAGGAAAAAGGCTACGACGCCGATCAGGTTGACTCGTTCCTGGACGATATTATTGAAGATTATCAGGATTTTGATGATCAGAGCAGAGAACTCTCCTCCGCACTGATTCATTCCAACGAACGCGTGGTCCAGCTTGAACAGGAAAACAAGGACCAGGCCGCAAAACTCGCCGACCTTCAGGAACAGCTGAAGGCGCTCACGGAACAGGTGGCAAACCTGACCGCGGAAAACGAAGCGCTCTCCAGCCAGGCCCAGGAAGCCAAAGAGCAGGCGGAAGCCAGCGCCAAGGCGCTTGAAGAAGCTAAAGCGGCAGCCGAAGAAGAAAAAGAAGAAGAGAAAGCCGAACCGCTCACGCTCGAAGAGCGCGTAGCCCGTCTGGAAGCGGCTGTATTCGCTTCGCACTAATTTTAATTTTAATCGATTCTTTGAATCGACAAATGGTTCTGAACAGAACGACGCAGCTGCTGGCAGCCTGACTGCCAGAGGAAAGTCCATGCTCGCACAGTCTGCGATGACTGTAGTGTTTGTGCCAGCCGAATCAATAAGACTGGGGTGTTCGCAAGAACATACGGCTGTACGGAAGCCTAAAAAAGGAATCCTCCTTTCATGGCCGACGTCTTTAAAAGTGCCACAGAGACGAAGCTTTTTCGGAAACGAAAAAGGTGGAACGGGTAAACCCCTCAAGCGAGAAACCCAAATTTGGTAGGGGAACTGTCCGAGGCCAACTGAAGCCAGAGACAGATGCGTACGCATAGATAAATTGCTGCGGCTTTTTGCTTTCGCGAAAAGAACAGAACATGGCTTATGACTTTTGCTCAGACGTTTGTACGTCCGGATTCGTCCGGGCGTTTTTTTATGCCTTCTGCATCGAACAAAGAAAAAGGCCAGAACGGATCGGGAAGATCCGTCCTGGCTGTCTGCAGACCATGGGTAAGTTTGAAACGCCGGGTCTGCCGATACCGTTTTTCTAAACGTGGAAGGAAACTCGTTTGGACAGCGCGCGAACGAGCAGCGGAACGAGAATCAGATCGACGATCAGGGTCGGAATCATATAGGAAGACTGATAGACGATGGATCCCCACCAGGTAACGCCGTAGAAGACAACGCCGGAAATGGTCGAGGACAGAAAGCGGATCAGGTTGGTGATCAGCACACCGGAATAAAAGTACTTCCAGTTTGGGAACAGGCATGCGATGCCGTACACGGAAAAGGCGATGAAATAATCGAGCAGAAACTGTGTAAAGCCCAGAATATACATCTGTCCGGTAACAAACTGAATCAGAACCGAAAGCATGGCGGTAATCAGACCAAGCTGCCAGCCGAGATGATAGCTGGCCAGAAGAAGCGCGATAGTTCCCAGACCGAGCGTTCCGCCCTGCGGCATACGGAAGAGCGGCAGGGTATTGCTCAGGTAGTCGAGAACAAAAAACAGCGCCAGATACATGGCCATGTAGGCGATGCTTCGGGTGGTAAATTTGCTGTCCTTGCGGACACTCGTTTTTGAACGATCAGACATTTTCGTTTTCTCCTTTTTATACGCAGAAGAAAGCCGGATTTTCATGACTGCACGCCGTTCGTGCACCAGAGAGCGAAATACCAGAAGAAGGCTGAACGCTTTTCCTTTGCGCCTGAAAAGAATTCTCTTCCTTATTCTGGACCATTCAATCGAGCAGCGAACGAACAGACGTATTGTAATACGCAAAGAGGACGGGCGCCTGAAATTGGACACGTTCGCATTCAATTCTTCCTTTTCTCTGTGCGTTTTCCTTCTCTATGCGTTTTCCTTCGTTTACACTGCCGCTTTTCGGCCGAATCGAAACGCTTCCCCTCGTCTGAGTTATTATTTTTGGCTCATTTTCACTAGAAAAATGGTTCGATGAAAAATTTTGTGGAATTTGGGATTCTTGGTTGATGGGTTTCTTGAAGCATCGATGATCTTAAGAAAGAAATACCCATCATCCTTGAAACCATAAGCCTGTCGTCTGACGGTCTTGATCTTGTTATTGATTCCTTCAATCTTTTCTGAAGATATCCCGTAAATGGCATGCGAAAGGATCCCTTCATAATGGTTCTCGCTGAGTCGCGCAAACCATTTAAAGTGCTTGTTTTTCGTTCCTTTGCACGTGTCAATCAGTGAATTCAGCAGCTGCGCCATCTCCTCTGGATCTGAGCGTTTGAAGGCTCTTTCCAGCTGGTCTTTTACCAGATCGCAGGTCATGAAGAGAGAGTTCACCTTGAGCAGTTCGTTATACCGTTTGACAAAACCTGTTTTGGCAAGAACTGGCTTTAACCCAAACAAGGTGTTCTCGCCACCCATCATGGCTCCAGCCTTCCCTTTTGCATCTTTGGAAGCCAGCGTTGCCTTAGAAGACATCAGAATATACTTCGACCCTTTGAGAAGCCTGGCCTGCACGATTTCACCGCTTGCGATCAGCTCTCTCTCTGAGCATCCTTCCGGACTTCAGAGACCACTTTATCGTTAAAATTCTTAACGATATGAAAATAGTCAAATACGATAGAAATCCATGGGCATCGATCTTGAAATGCTTCCTGAAAATCAGAGTTCATGTCACAGGCAACAGCTTGAACATGACTCATCCATTCAATACCCGCATGATCAATAAAATCGTATACGACCTGTTTCTACTTGCCTCTGGCAATCCAAAGAACATGGCCGGTTTCCAGATCGATGATATGGGTGGCGTATTTATGGCCGTTATGAAGCTTGAATTCATCGATAGCCAGATATCGACTGCAGGTATCGGTTTTCTTCAGCACTGGTCCGAGTTCCGTCTGATCCGTATAAAGCCTGCTCAGCCTGGCTTTATCAATCTCGCCAACGAGATGAGCTCCGACACCAGTCCGCTCAGCGATTTCCTTCAGGGTATAGCGGCCGCTTGCCAGCAGATCTTCAATGTACGATTCGAGAGCTGTAGTAATCGTATGCTTCTGTGCTCTGAATGGAATAGATCGCATTTGTGTATGATGGCCGTTCTCGCAGAAGAGGCGCTGAACCTTCACGGTGACATGGATATAAGTCAAGCCAAAGGGAAGGTGGCGTAGTGTGATTGAACGAGATGATTTGATGTGCATCTTCTGACCGCAAACGGGGCAGATTCGTTCTTCATCAGTGACTTCACAGAGTACTCCGTCACACTGATAGATGGAATGATTTCCGGAAGCATCGATCCGGGAATAAACACCTGACTGGGTAAAGCCCGGCAGCGATGAGGGAATGAAAAGCAGACCGTTATTCGATTCATTGGAAACTTGAAAAGCAGCTGAAGAGTTAGTAGAGTACATACGGGATCTCCTGTATCTGGTAGTCTTGATCGACTTTTCCAGCTTACGGAAGACCCTTTTTATTTTCTATATGAAGACATTGGCTCGGAGGATCCCACAAATATTTTCGTAGAGCCATTATTTTTCGGAGGTGCGAATCATGTCTTCAGGAATCATGGATGGATCAAACATGACCTTGGAATGGTTGTTCCAGATCAGCTCGCGGTTTAGGAGATAACCGTCAGCATCGCAGACTTCCTTATAAATTTTGCTGATGCGGTAATAGGTATCGCCTTCTTTTTCAAAATGATGATCGTCTTCCGTGATGCGATAAGTCTGATCAAATGGATGGATGCTGCGAAGTTCCGCCGTCAGGGTGTCGTCCGGGCAGATGATCACCAGCTGGAAATCCGCATCCGTTTCGTTTTTGAAACGGTAGTCCACATAGTTGTAGGCAACCGAGGTTCCGTTGGCCATGGGAATGCGATGGTCGAGATCGCACGCCAGCGCATCGGAATGCTGGTGGAATTCGGTAATGGTTAAAGGACTGCGTAAAACCGCGTTGCAGATCACGTTGGCCAGATTGCACAGACCGCCGCCCACATCCACGATCAGACGGTTGTCCTTAATGACACGTCCTTCACGGTAGCCTTTCTTACGAGAAATGGAACCGACGGTTTTCCAGAAGGAGAAGGTTTCGCCTGGATGAATGATCATGCCGGTCAGCTTGCTGGAAGCGATGTGGACATTGACTGCTTTGTTTTCCTGCGTGACGGGATCGATTCCCGGTCCCTTTTTCATCATGGGAACGGAATAGGAAGCCACCACATACGGAAGCGGTTCCTCCTGCCGTGTTCTGGAGATGGTTTCTTTCGAGACCAGGTCCTGTATGTTACGAACCAGAATGCCTTTGTTTACCGACAGCTGCCATAAAAACGGATAGCGTTCGGAAAGAGGTCTGCGCTCACTCATGCCTGTTCTCCTTTCTTCAGACGGATATGACCTAGCCGATGATCGTATCGGCCGTTTTGAAACAGTTTCAGAAGAGCGGCTTCTACATAGCGGGTTTTTCCGATCTTCTGTCCCGGAACGGTAATGTAGTGGACCAGAATACTGGGGATACCTGCACCATTGGCACAGACAATATCCTTGAAAATCTGATCGCCGATGACTACGGCCTGATCCGCCTTCAGATTCAGCATCTCCAGGGACTTCCGGCAGGCAGCGGGATCGGGCTTGCCCGCTTCGGCAACGTATGGCGAATCGATATTTTTCAGAAAATCCAGAATACGCTCTTCGCTGTTATCCGAGAGGATCAGCGTCTGAAAGCCGAGCTGATGCAGTCTGGCAAACAGCCCGTCCACTTCGGGTGTGGATGGAGCGCCATGATGAACGAGCGTATTGTCGAGATCAAAAATCAGCCCGCGAATGCCCTGAGCGTAGAGCTTTTCATAATCGATCGCAAAAACCGAGGGGACGTATTCATACGGATAATACTTTTCTAGCATGTCGTCTCCTTTTTCGTTTCAGCCGCCCTGTCTTCTGCAGATTTGTCTTTCGCTGCCGGGCGTGCCGTATCCCCAGTATTCTCCGTGTTTGTCAAAGGCGTCTGCATATACTGGCAGACCGTTTCAATCTGCTCATTGATCGGGCCGCCAAAATGATTTTCGAAAAAGGCGCTGCCGATCGTAAAGGCCCAGGGCCTGCAAGCGCGCAGCGTGTCGAGACGGCCATAATCGTTAATGCTTCCCGCAACGCATACCGGAAGCGGGCAATGGGCGACGAATTCACGAATCAGCAAGTCTGCATCTTCGGGACTTCGATAGCCAAGCAGATCGATGCCGTCCACGCCGGCTTCGGCCAGGGCTCTGGCTTCTTCAAGCATCTCCAGGGCGCTTCCATATAAAATGGAAGGCCGCTCTTCCACTCTTCCGACAAAAGGCATGTACTTCAGACCCGCTTTTTTGCAGATGGCGTGAATGGCCGGCGAGTACTTCGTACCCATCATCATTTCAAAGCCGCATTCCACGGCAAGAAGGGCGCCTTCGAGTCCTTCTTCTTCGCTGTAGGCGACGACTTCAAGCGCCGTGTGCTTGCCGCAGTCTTTCATGCGATGACACAGTGCCTTCATCTGTTCAAGCGGCAGCGGTTCTTCTTTAAAGCCAAACCATGCCGCGGGGCTGTTTCTGCACTGTTCAAAGACAGCCTCTGCGTCGGGAATGGTCAAATCGTTATGCGTAAGCATGACAATCAGCTGGGGAAAATCTTCCATTCAGGAGCTCCTTTCTGCGTTGAGACGGATTCAGATCCGTATCCATAAATCTATAGAACGGTCAGCCGCTGGAATCGAGAAGATCCCGATCCCATAGGCTTTAGACAACCGGTTTTAGACAATAGGGGTAGACAAAATGGAAAAAAACAGGCTCTTTGTACAGATGAAAAATGTATAGAACCTCTTACAATCTTCAAAAATAAATCATTTTTCCAGCCCTGTACAGAAAGAGCTCCTGCAAAAACCAGGGATCGTCTTGGGATCAAGCAGGAAAGAACCATTCAGAAGAGCTTTCTCTATCGGGAAATACGCGATTTTCGGGGATCCGCTTACGTTTTGGAAAGTCAGTTCAGCCGCATCTTTAAACGGCAGGAGACAGAGCCAGACAAGGAACCCAAACTTGGGATCTTCTCGCCGCCAATCGAAGCGCTGCAGTCGAAGAATAGACAATTTTGACGATCAAGATAAATTGGATTGGACCTCGCATATTTTGATGTTTCTTCTTTCCAGCGCACGAGCGATTCAGCGCGCTCTGTCCGGGACGTTTGTAAGGTGGTATGGTATTAGGGCAAAAAGAGGACACCGGCTGATTTTGGGCTTGCGTACGCTTGAATATCGACAGAAATCGGTCGAAATCAAAGCGGAGCACAGCCGCTCAGAAAAGCTTTTCTGTGTCTTCTTTTCAAACTGAGTTATGGAAAATACAAATTGATTTTCAGAAATCGGGATAGATTTGTCCGTTTTTTTTGACGCTTTTAAACGGACGCTCAAAGGGGTCAGCAAAAGAGGCTAAAACGGATCGCACAGCGCATGGAAGCGTTTCGGTTTTCCAAATTTGTCTCTTCGAGATCCGTCCAGAATCTGTCCGGGTCTGATCAATATCCTTTTGGTGTTGGAATCGAGTTCGAATCGCCGCTTTGCCCGAAACGAAATCCAATTTGTATAGAACAGAAAAATACGGCAGTCCGACCAGGATTCTTTTCCGGCATCCGGAAAACTGGACGGCGGATCCGTTTTGAACAGGAAGGGTACTATGGTTTTTTCCAGTCTGTTATTCGTCTTTGCTTTTCTCTCGATCAGCATGGGCATTTACTTGTGCGTTCCCAAACGCTATCAGAATACCGTTCTGCTCGTATCGTCACTGATCTTCTATTCCTGGGGCGGTCCGATGTATCTTCTCCTTTTATTAGGAGAAACCGCGATCAGCTGGGTGTGCGCCCTGCGAATCGGAAATCTCAAAAGCAAAAAGAAAAAGAAATTCTGGATGACGGTGGAATGCGTCGCCCTGCTCGGGCTGCTCGCCATTTTCAAATACACCGGCTTTATCGGCTCTACTATGCAGGCGCTCACCGGCTTTCCAGAACACGTCGCGCAAATCGTTTTGCCGATCGGCATTTCCTTTTATACGTTCCAGCTTCTGTCCTATGTCATTGATGTGTACCGCGGAGAAGTGAAGGCTCAGCGAAACTACGCGCGCCTGCTTCTGTATTCTTCGCTGTTTCATCAGTGCATCGCCGGACCGATCGTTCGCTACAAAACCGTAGCCGATGAAATCGAACATCGTTCCGTCACGATGAACGATGTGTACGCCGGCATTCGCCGCTTCAGCATCGGTCTGGCCAAAAAAGCCATTCTTGCCAACGGCATCGCACAGGTCGCCGATCAGCTGATGTCTACCAACGCGCAGACGCTGGCCGCAACGCCGGTGCTTGGCGTCTGGATCGGCGCGCTGGCCTTTACGCTCCAGCTGTATCTCGACTTTTCCGCCTATTCCGACATGGCGATCGGCATGGGCCGCATGGTCGGTTTCCATTATCTGGAAAACTTCAACTATCCGTACATGGCCGTTACCGTTCAGGATTTCTGGAGACGCTGGCACATTTCCCTGTCTTCGTTCTTCCGGGATTATGTGTACATCCCGCTTGGCGGAAGCCGCGGCGGTACTCTCATTTACGTACGCAATATGATCGTCGTCTGGTTTCTGACCGGTCTGTGGCATGGTGCCTCCTGGAACTATGTTCTGTGGGGCCTTTACTACCTCTGCTTCCTGCTGCTCGAACGCTTTGTCATTCGTCAGCGGATTCCCAACGGCTGGAACCGCCTGTATACCTTATCCGTAGTCCTCTTAGGAACGGTGATCTTCCGCTTTGAAGATGCGAACACGCTGCTTCTGGCATTCAAAGGTCTGTTTGGACTGAACGGTGCCGGCTTCTTCAGCTGGTCCGTATGGTCCGTCTTCCTTTCCAATATTTTCCTCATCGCCGCCTGCATGATTGGATGCACGACGCTGAGCGTCTGGATCGAACGTCTGTTTTCGGTTTGGGCCAGCAATAATTCCGTCGGCTTCGCCCTCTATTCCATTGAACAGGTCGCTCTGCCGCTGTTCCTGCTTGCTATATCCGTGCTTGCGCTTATCGGCAACGCCTATAACCCGTTCCTGTATTTCCAGTTCTGATCCGTTAACCCAAGTCGTGTGAAGCGGTCTTTCCGCTTCCTAGAAAGATTGATATGAAAAAACGATTTTCCAGAAAGCAGCGAAAAATTCTTTATTATTCGAGAGCGCTGGCGGTGGCCCTGTTCTGTCTTTGCATGGCCATCGGGACGATCAACGGACTGCTGCTGCCGCTGCGTCCCAATACTTCCGCGATCGAAAAGCGCGATCTGACCCCGTTTCCGACGTTCAGCCTGACCTCCTTTATGGATGGATCCTGGTTTTCGCAGATTTCCACGTGGTACGCGGACAGCTATCCTGGCCGCGAAAAGCTCGTTGCGATGAACAACGACCTTCAGAAGCTCAAAGGCATTCCGCAAAACGAGATGGTCATTGGCGGCAATGTCACTGCCGATGAGATCGGCGGCAAGGAAAAAGCCAGTTCCAGCGCCGCGAGCAGCGAACAGGGACAGTCCGCCGACAGCCAGTTTGAAAAGCGCACTGAAGCGCCGGAAACCAATCAGCTGGCCGCCGATATTGAAGACTCCATCATGGAAGGTCTGCTGATTAAAGACGGCGGCGCCTATGGCGGCTTCTACTTTGTACAGGAAGCCTGCGATACGTATACTTCCGCTCTCAACCGCGCAGCGGAGGAGCTGAAAGGGATCACCAACGTCTACTCGATTCTCGCTCCGGTAAACGCCTCGATCATGCTCGATGACGAAACGTACAAAAAGCTCTCCGGTTCCGATGCCAAACAGGGCATTGAATACTTCTATTCCCGCTACAACGATCTGGTCAAACCCGTTGGCACGTACGACATCCTGAAGGAACATTCTTCCGAACCGCTCTATTTCCGTACCGACCATCACTGGACACAGCTTGGCGCCTATTATGCCTATCTCAACTTCTGCAAAGTCAAAGGGATCGAGCCTGTGAACAAGGATGAACTCGAACGTCTCGAATACTATCCGTTCACCGGTTCCTATACCGGCATGGTGCCGACCGCTACGTTCACACCCGATACGTTTGAAGCCTGGGTGCCCAAAGGCGGCAACACCATGAAAGTATTCACCGGCGACTTTGGCAACCCCAACAGCGATCAGTACTACGATGCGCAAGTCGTAAATACGTCCGAAGCCATCGACCAGTACAACCATTACATGCGCTTTATCGCCGGCGACCAGCCCTTCATTGAAATCGACAACAACGAAATCAACGACGGCAGTTCCGCCCTGGTCATCTCCGAATCCTACGGATGTGCGTTCGTCCCCTGGATCGTCAACAACTACGACAAAGTCTATGCGATGGATGAACGCTATGCGGAAGGCAACTTTGTAACCTTCTGCAAGGAAAACAACATCACCGATCTGATCGTCGTCAACAACATCCAGCTGGCCAACACCACCACACTGGCAGCTGCCATCGACGAAAAGCTCCACTAATTTTCAAAATAGCGAAAGGCCAGTCCGAATCAAAACGGACTGGCCTTTTTCAAGGGTCGAGTTTGTATTTGGCTCAAAGCGGCTGAACCGGATGAGAGAAGTCTGCGAAGAGTCTCTCCAAAAACAGAAAAAATGGATTTCTTGTCAATCCGGATTGGCTGTATCCCTTAGTTTTCCGCAGGAGCGGCTTCTGGATTCTCCACTGGCATTTCAGTTTCCGCAGATGGAGTTTCGCCCTCCATAGGCTGATCCGTACCGGACTGCGCATCTTCTGCAGGTGCGTCGGTTTGAGAAGAGGCATCGCTTTGCAAACTGGATGTGAGCAGCGGCGCCTGCGCTGGAGCATTGTCGTCGGCTTTGGAGCCGGAGACGAGCGTGAAGTAAGAATATTCGACGGGGGAATTGATTTTGGCGGGAACATCCACGCAGCCGATGCCGCTGGAAATGGTGTACGGGAAAGAAAGCTTCTGAGACTTGGATCGGTTGATCTGGGTGCTGCCTTCCACCGTCCGGTAATTGCCGAAAATCGGCCATTTCACCTGCGATCCGTGGGAGTTTCCGCAAAGCGCAAGATCGGGACGAAGCGAAGAATTTTGTACCGCAAGCAAATTGTCGGGGAAGTGGGAAAGCATCAGACAATACGTGTCGCCGGGAATGGTGGACGCAATCGCTTCCGGGTCGGGCTGCAGGCCCAGACCGGCGAGGCGAATGCCGCTGCCCGAACCGTTGGAAAGAAGAACCGAAGCGTTGTCGAGCATTTCGACCTGGCTTCGACCGTAGACGTCATTGACTTCGAGAAGACGGTTCATGGACGTCTGATCCTGTTCGCCATAGACGGCGAATTTTCCGCTCGGCGCTTCGACGCGGCTGATCCAGTTCACCATCTGATCGCGCATTTCACCGCTGACTTCCGCATTTTTCGAGAAGAGATCGCCGCCGATCAGCAGAACGTCCGGATCCAGAGAGGCGATTTCATCAAAGAGTTTATCGCCTTTTTCAACGGGGAAATTCTCGCCGTATTCGATGTCACTCAGATAGACGATCGAAAGCTGGTTCAGAGAGGCGGGAATTTTCGTCGAACGGATTTGCGAAAAGTTCGAGTGCACCTGGTAGGGGGCAACGAAAATGCCGTTGTAAAGGGTCAGGGTCAGGCAGGTCATGCAGAATACGGCAATGCCGATCACCCACATGGAAATTGTCAGCCACAAAGGCTGTCTTCTTTTTCGGGAATGTACGCGATGCGCGGTTCGTCTGGCCATAATCCTGCTCCTTTCGCCTAAAAAATGGGTTCATGGACAATCTATTATAAATCATTGGCTTCCATAGAGATATCCTCTTTCTTTTTCGAGCAGTGTTCCCGCGGGCGGCGCGTGACCGGCTGGACTAGACGGACCGGGACCGGGATTCCTGCTCCAGATCGAAACGATGCGGAGAAGAAAAGCTTCAGAGGTATGGAAAAGGCGGTCTGTGCAGACCGCCTGGTAAAAATCAGAATGAATTTGTGGATCGGCTAAAACCGAGGGCTGGATTCTCTCGATCAGCTGTTTTCCTGCGAAGCCGGTTTGGCGGCGGGTGCAGGTTTGTTTTCCGCCGATCTGGATCCGTGCACTGCGGCATGGGTCTGGGTATGACCGGCGTTTTTTCTGGCCTGCTGTCTTGCACGATGCTGCGCGGCGAGTTCTTCCATGGCTTTCTTGGAGTTCAGAATAACCGGAATAACGATCGGGTTGCGGTGCGTCTTTTTATAGAGGAAAGGCTCCAGAGAAGAACGGATGCAGTTTTTGATGTCCGCGAACGTCGTTCTTTCTTTCAGTCGGGCCTGCAGGTTGGTCGAAACGATGAATTCGGCTTCCTTGAGCAGCGCCTGCGCGTCTTTCAGGAAGACGAAGCCGCGGCTGACGATAACAGGTCTTGCCAGCAGCTTGTTGGCGCTGGAATCGATCGGAACGATGACAGCCACCAGACCGTTGTCGGCCAGGATGCGGCGGTCTTTGAGAACCGCGGTAGAAAGACCGGAAATGTCGTTGCCGTCGACGTAAATGTCGTCACCCTGGTAACGCCAGTCGGACTGGATCACTTCGTGGTTGCGCAGCAGCAGAACGTCGCCGTTGGCGCAGACGAAAATGTTCGATTCCGGAATGCCAAGTTCCATGGCGGACTGACGATGCTGCATTAACATTTTGTGTTCGCCGTGAATCGGCATGAAGTAACGCGGCTTGATCAGCTGCATCATCAGCTTCTGCTCCTGCTTGGACGCGTGGCCGGTCGTATGCAGGTTGTTGAGCACGGATTTGTTCAGAACCGTTGCGCCGGAGCGGAACAGCTTGTCGACAATCTTGTTTACGGAAGCGTCGTTGCCTGGAATCGGGTTGGACGAGAAGACGACGGTATCGGTCGGTTTCAGGTGAATGAAGCGGTGGGTACCGTTGACGATGCGGCTGAGCGCGGCGAGCGGTTCGCCCTGGCTTCCGGTGCAGAGAATGCAGATTTTGTTATCGGGGGTGGTGCGCAGTTCTTCTGGAGACAGAAGATCTTCGTTGCGGATTTTGATAACACCCATTTTGCGTCCGATGTCGACTACATTTTCCATCGAGCGGCCAAAGACAGCCACTTTGCGTCCGGTTTTGAGCGCGGCTTCAATAATCTGAGCCACACGGTAAACGTTGGATGCGAACGTCGCGACGATCATACGGTGCGGTGTGCTGGCCATAATGCGCAGAATTTCGTTGGAAACGTCCTTTTCCGAAATGGAGAAGCCGTCGACGCCAGAGTTGGTGGAATCCGACATGAGCAGATCCGGCTTGAGCGCGCCGATGTACGCCATTTTCTGGTAGTCCGCGTTCTGACCGATCGGGGTCAGGTCGAACTTGAAGTCGCCGGTGTGAACGATCGTGCCGTTTGGCGTGGTGATCATGACGCCGAGCGAATCCGGAATGGAGTGGATCGTGTTGAAGAAGCCGATGTTGAAGTACTTGGTCTTGATGGCCGAGTTTTCGTTGATTTCAATAATTGGAACTTTCGGCGCGTCCTTGTGTTCGGAAAGCTTTTTCTCAATGAGGGCTTTCGCGAAGCGCGGTGCGTAAATGGCATCGATGTTGACTTGCTTGATCAGAAAGGGAATGCCGCCGATATGGTCTTCGTGACCGTGGGTAATGACAAGGATTTTTCGCTTGTTATTATTGCGGATGAGGTGGTGATAATCCGGGATGACGTAGTCAACGCCTAACAGATCATCATCCGGGAACAGGACGCCGCAGTCGACGATGGCGATTTCATTGCCCTGTTCGTAGCAGTACATGTTCTTGCCGACTTCGCCCAGTCCGCCAAGCGCGTAAATCTGCGTATCCGTCGGGAGAACTTTCGTTCGAGTGGACGGACTGCCGATGGCGGGGACAGGGGAGTGGACAAAAGGCTTGCCGACACCTTTTGAATTGCGGCTGTTTCCGGAATGGCCGGAAGATTTGTGATGCGCCGGATTATTCGATCGGGGCGCAGAAGTGCTGCGGGGTGCCGGTTTCTTCTGCGCTGCAGGCGCCTTTGGGGCGCGTTCTGCAGAAGAAGGAGCAGCCGCAGTTGACGTGTTGTTAACTGGTTTTTCGTTCATTGGAATGGTAGAACAGATCCTTTCTAAAACGGGGCTAAGTCTTAGCCGTCAGGGGGAGTATTCGAAGGTTCTGCGCTCCAGCCGGTTTCATTCACTCTGGTATCCATAAAATATGGAAACCAAAAGAAAGGACGAAAGGGCAGGGCAGCAGCCGGAAAAGAAAGGAAAAGATTTCCCGTCTGCTTAAAAAGACGGGAGGATTCGATCCTGATCAACTGGGGTGAATACTGAAAATGCGCAGGCAGGGGGTTCAGTCCTGCAGGCGTGCGCGCAGCGTGCGGGCAGGGAAGAGGGGTTCTCTTCAGTATGCCGCTTCTTATCTTCTATTTTAGCATAAGGGCAGCCGCTTGCCGGACTGACGAAAGATTTACTAAAAGAAGAAAAGCGTTTTTGGATTCCTCTTCTTATCGCCTGTTTGATCGCCGGTTCTTTCATCTTCCTAAACGGTTTTTTTCCAGACCATATTTCCGATCCGGTCTTCCTGTTTTCCCACGCAGAAAGAAACCGGTCCGGCCGGTCTTCTGGAAATCTTTGGATATTGTTGCACAGAATCATTGCTTTTATAGAATTATCGCTCACGATCCGGACAGGAAAGACAACCTGAAGTGTTTTTCGACAAGGGCTGTTATGAAATGGATGTTCTCGCATGCAAAGACGCTGCCTCCCCGTCGGTCCAGAAAAAGCCAGAAAGAGGGAATTTGCAGTCGAGCACAGTGCCCGTAAGGGGAGAGGAAGGAGAAAGTAAGGAGGACGGCGGCAATGAAAAAAGAGTACTCTGATCGACAGAATACTCCTGGAAAAGACGGTTTTCGAAATTTGACGGGCTCTGCATCGGCGCGGAGGCTTCATCGTTTCTGTTTAACTTATTCCACAACGGTATAGGCTGCCGGTGCGGGATCGTTTAAATGATCGTAGTAGAGAATGCCCGACAGATGATCGATTTCGTGCTGGAGCACGATCGCCGCATAACCGGTTGCCTGAATGACCACGTTGCGGTCGGTGAGCAGATCGTAGCCGCGCACTTTGACCCGGTCGTAGCGGAAGATTTTTCCTGGATGGGCTTCCGGCACGGACAGGCATCCTTCGCCGTCCGGCAGACACGTCATCATCTTGGAGCGGGAAATGATTTTTGGATTGGCGAGCGCCCATTCGAGGGTCGTGCCGTCATCCGCGTCGACGACAACGGCGATCATTTTCTTGGGAACGCCGACCTGAATGGCCGCAATGCCGACAGCGGGCGAGAGATTGTTTTTCTCGCACAGTTCTTCATCCTGACTGTCTTTTACGTAGCGATGCATCGCGAATAACAGTTCGCGGTCTTCCTCGCTGAGCGGAAGCTCGACATCCGCCGACAGCGAGCGGATTTCGGGCTGATCATCGTGAATAATGGAATCATTGGAAAGTACCATATTTATGCCCTCCGTTTCCTAAACGGTATTCTAATGGTTTTCTATGGCCCTTTCAAATGCGCAAGAGCCGGTGTCCTGACGGTATGATAAAATGAAAGTCCATTTAAGGGGGAGTAACTCCAATGAATTCAACAACGGTTTCCCCATCTTCTGCCAAAGGCAGAAAAAAGGGGAAGTTTGATATAAAAGACTGGCTCGTACCCGCCGGCGGCAGCGATCGCTGGCTGATGGGAGCCGTTATTGTTCTGATGATTTTTGGATCCATGATGGTCCTCAGTTCCAAACAGGGAACGACCGTGGGCATGACGCGTTCCTACGTTCAGGAAATCCTCAAACAGATTGGATTTGTGGTCGTATCCTGGGGAGCTATGGTCTTCATCTCCCGCAAGTTTGACTGGATGAAGCTCTTCAATGCCAAAACGCAAATATTTCTGTGTCTGTTCTATATCCTCCTGCTGTTTGCGGTTCAGCTTGTCGGTATTGACGTGAACGGTTCGAAGGCGTGGCTTCGTCTTGGGCCTCTCACGATACAGCCATCGGAATTTGGCAAGCCGCTGCTCATTTTGCTTCTGGCGTCTTCTGCACGAAACGCCGGGAAAAAACATTCGGAACCCATTCCGTTTGGACAGCGATTCTTTCTGCCGCTTTTTCTGCTTCTGATCAGTGTGTTCTTTATCGGGGGCGCGCAGAAAGACTTTGGTTCGCTGATCATCACGCTGGGCATCGGTCTGGTCGGCCTGCTGGCGACGGCGGATGCGGATCTGACGAAAGTACAGCGCTATATCGTGATCTTTCTGTTTGTGGTGCTTCTTCTGCTGCTCGTCGGCATTTACTTTTCGGACTGGTTTGTGACGCTGTTTCGAAACGTCCCGCTGCTTCGCCACATCGCCGTTCGAATCGAGAATATGAAAAATCCTTATATCAATATTCATTTTGAAGGGTATCAGCCGGCCAACGCGCTGTATTCTCTGGGCGATGCCGGATTTTTCGGCCGCGGCTTTGGCGGTTCGGTTCGTAAATACGGCTTTCTGACGCAGGCGGAATCCGACTACATCCTCGCGATTGTCATTGAAGAGTTCGGCTTTTTCGGTCTGCTTCTGATTACGGTCTGCTACTGCATTCTTCTGTGGCGTCTGCTCCACTGGGCTCTGGCGACCGCAAAGCCGCAGTTTAAAGTCATGCTGCTGTGCTCGGCAGCGTATTTCCTGCTCCACTTCTTCATCAACATCGGCGGCGTCAGCACGCTGATTCCAATGACCGGCGTGCCGCTGCTCTTTATTTCGGCCGGCGGTTCCGCTCTGCTTGCGGTCGGTATTGTACTCGGTCTCGATTTTTACGCGATCAGTCAGATTCAGATCGAACAGGAAATCGAAGCGCAAAAAGAAGCCGAACAGGCCGCGCTTGCAGCCCGCGCGCTCGAAGACGATCTGCAGCTGCAGGCGATGATAGGTATGGGCGAGACAGCTGGACAGGAATTTGCGTACACTGAGCCGGAACGCACGAGCGGCGTGCTTCACGCGCGTTCGGTACGACGGAGTGTCACGCACGATTCGCCTGCGGCGAAAACCGGAACTTCAAGAGGAAGAAACGCGGGAACACGCAGCCGGAAAAAGAGAACGCGCTAGGCAGGGCGCAATCTGTGCTCGGCACGAGACGGTGAGCGGCGCAGCCGCAGCGCCATTTAGACAAAAATTAATAGATACGAAAATCGAATAGAAGATAAGCAACTCGAATCGATAAGAAGGCGGTCTGGGAAAATCATTCCAGACCCCGGAAAGGATACGCGTATGATCGGAGCCTTTGCCGGATCGTTTGATCCGCCTACCGTAGGGCATGAAGATACGATTCGCCGCGCCGCGGCGGTTTTTGAAGAAGTGATCGTTCTGGTCGCTTCCAACTCCCTCAAGCACAATCTGCTCGAACCCGAACGGCGCGTGGAACTGCTCAAAGCCATTTGCGCGGATCTGAAAAATGTCCGTGTTGAGCTCTGCCCCGGACTGACGGTGGAGAGCGCCAAAGCAGCGGGGGCCAATGTGCTGATCCGCTCGATGCGCAATCCTTCCGATTACGAAGGGGAAGCGGCCAACGCCTGGGCCAACACAAAACTGGATTCAGGAATGGACACCGTCTTTCTGCTTGGCGATCCGGCGTATTCGATGATTTCCTCGACGACGGTGCGCGAGTTTCTGAAATACCATCAGAGCATTGAATCGATGGTTCCGCGCTGCGTATTCGAAGCACTTCAGCCCGAACTGGCGCATTCGCAATCGGCCAATTCGGACCTCCAGATCGGATAGAAACCGCCGGACAAATCGGGGTACAAAAACGAGGTCCATTTGTCCTCCGACAAAATGGGCGTGCAAGCTGCAGGCTTTCGCACTTTGCGATGCGCCTCAAAACTCGCTACACTCAGTTCAGTGCCTTCTGTTCTTTCTGTTTTTTCCATTAAAATTGAAATGAATCTTCACAGCGGTCCATGATCGCTGTTTCTTCCTGTCGGCCGTGCATGCAGCCGGCAGATTTTTCGAAAGCACCTATTGTATAAAGAAGAAACTTTGTGCATTTTACAAAATCCCAAAATAAAATATGCCGCACAAATATGCGGCTTGACTGAAAGGAGCATCCCGAATGAGAACACTGACCGACTGGGTTCGAGAACGCGGCTATGAACCGCACAATCTGAAACTCTACTATGAGGCGTGTACGCATTCCTCGTATATCAACGAAAACGACACCGATGTCGAATGCAACGAACGTCTGGAATTCATGGGCGATGCGGTGCTGCAGATCTGGAGCTCCGATACGCTGTTCAACATGGTTCCGCCGCTCAACGAAGGAAAAATGTCGATGATCCGCGCGCAGACCGTCTGCGAAAGCGCGCTCGCCCGTCTGAACAAGCAGCTGGGCTGGTACGAATTTCTTCGCCTCGGTCATGGCGAAGAGAAAAACGGTGGCCGCCATAAACCGTCCATTCTCGCGGACCAGTTTGAAGCCTGCATGGGCGCCATTTACCTCGATCTTGGCTACGATGCGGCCAAGGATATTCTCGATGAATACATGAAGCCGCTCATTACGGCGAAGAAGCCGGATGATGTCACCGACTTCAAGACACAGCTGCAGGAATATGTGCAGACCGATAATAACCGCCAGACGATTCAGTATCGTCTGCTCGAAGAAAGCGGACCGTCCAACGCTCCGAAATTCCGCATGGGCGTGTTCCTGGATGACATCTGCATGGGCGAAGGCGAAAGCAGTTCGAAAAAGCGCGCAGAACAGAAAGCGGCCAAAGAAGCGCTTGGAAAGCTGGCCTGCTGATGGGAGTGCGCGTCCTTGAACTGCTGGGGGATGTCGCGTTCGAAGAAGAACTTGGATCGTTTCTGGAACAGGCGTCGCTCTGCAAGACGCCCTGCTTCCATTCGAAGACAAAAAAACTGGAAATGTACTGGAAGGTGGATCGAATTCCGCCTTTCCGTCTTTACAGCGCTGTCGTCCACGATCTGAAGCTCGCTTTGCATACCGATATTTTCCTTGGCTTTGAACCCGAATCGAGCGAAGTCAATCTCGTGCTGATGGAACCGTATCTGCGCGATCTCGTTTCCAGAAACCGCGATCTGAAAGTTTTCGGCGACCATACGCCGTCCATGAAAGAAGACGGCACGCTTTCCTATACCGTCTACACGCCGGATGCGCAGGACGCCATCGAAGCCAGTAAGGCGACGCTCGAAGACGAACTCAAAAAGATCGGCTTTTCGTGCGCCGTTGAAGGGGTTTTGCGCGAGCGGACGTACGAAGAAGAAGCCGTCCCCAGCGTAGCGGTCCAGATGCCCGCGCATAAACCGCAGCCCCGTCCGGAAACTCCCCAGAACGGTGGCAAGTCATCCTGGCGCCGCCGCCCGGCCTCTCAGGCGGAAAAAGTCGCGATCCGTGAACTCGAAGAAGGCATGGATAACGTGGCGATCGAAGGCCGCGTGTTCGCCGTCGAAGTGCGTGAACTCAAAGGCGGCTCCAAACTGCTCGAGCTGTATTTGTCCGACGATGACGACGCCATGTTCTGCAAGACGTTTGAAAGCCGCTCGATGACGCTCGAGATGATGGAGTCGTATCACGTCGGCCAGTATCTGCGCATCGTCGGCTCGCTCGCTTACGACAACTACAAGCACGGCATGGCGTTCCGGATCCGCACGATCGAAGAAATCAGCGCCCCGCGCATTCTCGACCAGGAACCGGAAAAGCGCATCGAATGGCACGTTCATTCCACGTTCTCGGAAATGGACGGCGTCAGCCCGATCGAATCGTACATTCAGCAGGCCTGGGACTGGGGCATGGAAGCGATCGGCCTCTGCGACCATAACGTCGTGCAGGCGTTCCCGATGGCCCAGCACAAAATCGAAGCCCTGAAGAAAAAAGCGCCGGAGCGCGAATTCAAAATGCTGTACGGATGCGAGATGACGATGGTCGACGACGAATACACCGTCGCCTGGAACCTGCGTGATCAGCGTCTCGATGAAGCGGAATACGTTGTATTCGACCTGGAGACGACGGGTCTCTCCAGCCGCCTCGACAAGATCATTGAATTTGGTGCCGTCAAAATGAAAAACGGCGAAATCATTGACCGCCGCCAGATGTTCATTAACCCGAAGCGCCAGATCCCGGCATCCATTACCGAACTGACCCGCATTCGTCAGTCGGATGTCGATGACGCGAAACCGATGGAAGAGGTTTTTGATGACATCCGCGCCTTCATCGGCGACGCGATTCTGGTTGCCCATAACGCGAAGTTTGACTACGGCATGCTGAACGCGGCCGCCAGAGAACTCGGCAAGCCGGAATTCGACAACCCGGTCATCGATACCCTGCCGGCAGCGCGCGCCATGTTCGAACTGCGCAGCTACCGTCTGGGCGCGCTCTGCCGCCATTACGACGTCAGCTATGACGGCGAAGGCGCGCACCGTGCCGACTACGATGCCGAAGTTCTGAGCCTGGTTTTCCTGTACCTGCTTCGCGACTGGGGCATGGACGCCACGCTCGAATCGATCGCCCATCCCGATCCGACAAGCGCTCTGCGCAAAAACTTTGCCTATCACGTCACCGTCTATGCGAAAAACAAGCAGGGCCTGAAGGAACTGTTTGAACTGATTACGCTCTCGCATACGAAATATCTCAAATACAATCCGAACTCCACCAACGTTACCGGCGAGCCGCGCATCCCAAGACGCATCCTGCAGGAATACCACGGCAAGCGAAACCTGCTCTTTGGATCGAGCTGCCAGAACGGCGAAATTTTCGATCTGGCCCATACGCGCAGCGAAAAGGAACTTTGCGACGCGATCGGTTTTTACGACTATCTCGAAGTGCAGCCGCTTCCCGTGTATAAAAACCTGCTCGACAGCCAGACCATTCACGGTGTGGACGAACTGAAGCAGATTCTGACGTTCATTCTCGATGGCGGTCAGAAATGCGGCGTTCCGGTCATTGCGTCCGGCGACTGCCATTACGTGTCGCCAAGACTTAAACGCGTTCGGGACATCTTTATCAACTCCAAACTGGCCGGCGCTACCCGTCATCCGCTCTACATCCGCGATGAATCGCTGCGTCTGCGCACTTCCGCTCCGGATCAGGCGTTTCTCAATACGCGCCAGATGCTCGATGCCTTTGACTGGGTGGACGACAGGCTGCGCCATGAAATCGTTCTCGACAATCCGAAAAAACTGGCCGCGCAGTGCGAAGAGCTGTTTCCGATCAAGGACCGGCTGTATCCGCCAGCCATGGAAGGCTCGGATCAGAAGCTGCGCGACATCTGCATGCAGACGGCGGCCGAATGGTACGGCACGCCGCTGCCCGAACCGGTCGAAGCCCGGCTGACCCGCGAGCTCGACGCGATCATCGGTGCCGGCTACTACGTGGTTTACTACATCTCGCATCTGCTCGTGAAAAAGAGCAACGAAGACGGCTATCTGGTCGGTTCGCGAGGATCGGTCGGTTCGTCCTTCGTCGCGACGATGTCCGGCATTACCGAGGTAAACCCGCTCAAGCCGCACTACCTGTGTCCAAAGTGCAAGCATCTCGAATGGATCGAAGATCCGAATATCCATTCTGGATTCGACTTGCCGGACAAGAACTGTCCGGAATGCGGCACCCCGATGAAAGGCGACGGCCAGGACATTCCGTTTGAAACGTTCCTGGGCTTCCACGGCGACAAGGTTCCGGATATTGACCTGAACTTCTCCGGCGAATATCAGCCAAACGCCCACGCCTTTACCAAAACCATTTTCGGAGAAGACCACGTCTTCCGTGCCGGAACCGTAGGTACCGTGCAGGAAAAAACCGCCTACGGCTACGTCAAAGGGTACGAAGAAGAAATGCACATGGAAGACCACCCGTTTTCGGAATACAAGCGAACGGACCTTGCCCAGGAATGCGCCGGCGTCAAGCGGACGACCGGCCAGCATCCAGGGGGCATCGTCGTCGTACCGCTCGATATGGACGTGCACGACTTCACGCCAGTGCAGTATCCGGCCAACAATCCGTATGCGGAGTGGAAAACAACGCATTTCGACTTCCACCAGATTCACGACAACATTCTGAAGTTCGATATTCTCGGCCACGTTGACCCGACCGCCATGAAAATGATGGAACGGCTGACCGGGGTCGATGTCCGCACGATTCCGATGAACGACCCGGCGACGATGTCGGTGTTCTCCTGCTGCGACGCGCTCGGCCTCGATACTACCCGCTACAAGGAAACGACCGGCGCGGCCGGTCTGCCGGAATTTGGTACGCCGTTTGTTCGCGGCATTCTCGAACTGACCCGGCCGACGACTTTCGCCGAGCTGGTTTCCATTTCGGGTCTGTCTCACGGTACGAACGTCTGGCTGAACAACGCCAAGGATCTGATCGACAACGGTACATGTACCCTGCGTCAGGTTATTGGATGCCGGGACGACATCATGGTTGATCTCATCCGCTACGGTCTGCCTTCCGCCGACAGCTTCAAAATCATGGAAAGCGTGCGAAAGGGAAAAGGCCTCAAGCCGGAATGGGAAGAGCTCATGCACGAGCACAACGTTCCGGACTGGTATCTCGATTCGTGCCATAAGATTAAGTACATGTTCCCGAAGGCGCATGCCGTTGCCTACGTTATGATGGCGGTGCGCATCGCCTGGTTTAAAGTTCACATCCCGCGGGCGTACTACTGCCAGTTTTTCTCCATCCGTGCCGATGCCACCGATCTGGCGGTCATGACCAGCGGTCTGACCGCCGTGGAAAAAAAGATGTTTGAAATCGAAAGCATTCGCCAGCAGAAAACCCGCAAACTGGAAAAGAAGGAAGAAGATCTGTACGACACGCTCGAGCTGGCGTATGAAATGTACATGCGCGGCTACCGCATTTCGCCGCTGTCCATTACCCGTTCGCACGCAACCGAATACATCTTCGATCCCGATGACGATCACGCAATCATTCCGCCGTTCTCGGCCGTCGACTCGCTGGGTGAAAACGTAGCCCGCTCGATCGTACAGGCAAGAGAAGAACGTCCGTTTATTTCCAAGGAAGATCTGCTCCGCCGTACAGGCCTTTCCAAAACGCTGATTGAACGCCTCGATTACCTCGGCGCCCTCGAAGGACTCGCCGAACAGGATCAGCTGACGCTGTTCTAAATCCGGTTTTATCCGGCTTTCAAGGGCACTCTGGATCCTTCTGAAAAATGCCTGCTCAGCCTCGTTTTCCATTTTCAGAATTTTGACAGAGCGTGTTTCAGACGCAGTTGAAAAGACGGCTTTCGGGCCGTCTTTTTCTTTAGAACGTTATGAGACATTGCCTTGCGTTTGCACAGATGGTCCGGCATGTCCGTCTCGAGGGGAGCGGGGCCCATGGTATAATCGGGGAAAAGCGAGGTATCGAGAATGGCAACAACGAATGTAAGCTTTGAAATGAACGAAAAGCTCAGAGACGAAATGGCTGAGCTGTGCGAAGAACTGGGCATGGATATCGACGATGCATTCCAGCTGTTCGCAAGAAAAATGGTCAACGAACAGGAAATTCCGTTTGAAGTCACCGAAAAGGATCTTCCTGTATCTGAAACGAAAGAAACGATCCGTGTCATCGTAAAGTGGAGCGCCATCTGCGCAGCGGCTGCCGCCAGCGTGGCTCTCATCGTGCGTCTGATTCGCGCCATCCGTCGCCGCTAGACGATCGGTCTGTGCGTCTTTGAATCGACGCGAGCTGGGCGTGCTCCAAACGCCCTCTACTTGAAATCGAAACGAAAGCCGCCCTTTTTTCTCCAAAAAGCCGCGGCTTTTTCTGTGCCCGGATCGGCGGTATGCATTGCGCAAACCGGATTTTGACATTCTCTTTTTCCGATGCGCCTTTCTGCCGGGTTGGGGAAGACTGAACGCTCTGAAATCGCGCAAGTTCTGCAAAAGTGACTGTGCTGGACAGGCACTGTCTTTGTGTGGTGCTACATTTGTAAAGCCGGAACGAATTTCAGAGATTTTGATCGAAACTGTGAATTTTTCGGGCAAAGCGCAAAGGGATCCGAGAAAGAATGAGCACGCCTTTTGGTTTCTGTTATCCTATGAGACATGACGCGCAGGCGTCATGACACAAAAGGAGACATATATGAGAGATCTTGAAATGTTTGAAATTATCTCCCGCGAAGAAAAACGTCAGAAACAGAACGTTGAACTGATCGCTTCGGAGAACTATGTGTCGAGCGAAGTCCGTGAAGCTCAGGGCTCTGTCCTCACAAATAAATACGCAGAAGGCTATCCTGGCAAACGCTACTACGGCGGCTGTGTCTACGTTGACCAGGCCGAAGAACTGACCCGTCAGCGCGCGAAGGAACTGTTTGGTGCCGAACACGCTAACGTACAGGCGCATTCAGGAAGCCAGGCCAACATGTCCGTTTACAACACCGTCCTTGAACCCGGCGATACCGTACTCGGTATGGACCTGACCAGCGGCGGCCATCTCACACACGGTCACCCTCTGAACTTCTCCGGTCGTACGTATAACTTCATCCCTTACAATGTGGATCCCGAAACGGAACGCATTGATTACGATAAACTCGAAGAACTTGCTATGGAACACCATCCGAAACTGATCGTTGCCGGCGCTTCCGCTTACCCGCGCATCATCGATTTCGAACGTCTTGGCGAAATCGCGAAAAAATCCGGGGCTCTGCTCATGGTCGACATGGCGCACATCGCCGGTCTGGTTGCAGCCGGTCTGCATCCATCGCCGGTTCCCTATGCCGATTTTGTAACGACAACCACGCATAAAACACTGCGCGGCCCGCGCGGCGGCATGGTTCTCTGCAAGGAAGAATACGCGAAGAAACTCGATTCCCGCACGTTCCCTGGCATGCAGGGCGGACCGCTCGAACATGTCATCGCCGCAAAGGGAATTGCCCTTTACGAAGCCAGCCAGCCCGAATTCAAAGCCTATGCGCAGCGCATTCTCGACAACGTGCAGGCGATGGCCCGCGTCTTTGACGAAGAAGGCATCCGCATGGTTTCCGGCGGAAGCGACAACCACCTGCTTTTGCTCGACACCCTGTCTTCGCTGAACATGACCGGCAAGGAAGCCGAACGTCTGCTCGACGCAGCTGGCATTACCGTCAACAAGAACACCATTCCGTTCGATACTCAGAAACCGTTCATCACATCCGGTATCCGTCTTGGCTCCGCAGCCATGACCAGCCGCGGTCTGGGCGAAAAGGAATTCGAACAGATTGCCCGCTGGATCGTTCAGGTTCTCAAAGCCGGCGACGATGCGACCGCAGAAGCCGTTCGCGAAGAAGTACGTAAGCTGACCGCGAAATACCCGGCTGAGGCCGTTCTTGATTAAGCTGTTCTGTATAGGCAAAAACAAGGACAAGGCGCTTCGTGCTTTAGAAGCGGAATACGTCAAGCGCATGAGCGCGTTTGATCGCATGGAAGTGCTGGAATTCAAGGACGAACCCGATACGAAATCGCAGTTTGAAAAGGAAGCTGTCCGCATTAAGAAAGCGGAAGGCGACCGGGTCCTTGAAAAGATCCGCCCCGATGATTTTGTGATTCTTCTCGACCTGCACGGAAAAAGCTGGTCCTCCGAAGAATTCGCGAAAGAGCGGGCATCCTGGACGAATGCCGGCAAGCCGCTTGTCTTTGTCATTGCCGGATCGCTTGGTCCCAGCGAAGAGCTAATGAAACGGGCGAATGTGCGATGGAAGCTTTCCGATCTGACGTTTACGCATCTGATGTGCCGGGTGCTGACGCTAGAGCAGATTTATCGCTCGTTCATGATTGAAAAAGGCCGCTCCTACCACAAATAGGGCAGCCGGAATAAATCGATCGTTTTCTCTTCTCTTCTTTTGAGAGAAAAGAGAGCGGATTGAAAAAATTACCGAAACGTTTGGCGGCATCTGTCCAGTATCCGGATGGGTGCCGCCTTTTTGTGTCGTATAATGAGAAACAGATTTCTGCCCTGCTTTTTTCTCTGACTGTCTGGTCCGATTTCTATATGCGAACAGGAAACTGGATCCGTTCGAAAAGACGCAGAGAAAAAGAAACGGGCAGCATTACAAGGGGATTTCCGGAAACCGGCCGGTTCTGGAAATCAGATTCAGGGGGACTTTCATGAAAAAGAGAGCCATTCGCTACATTTGTATCGCCGGAACGATTCTGTTTGCGTACTTCATGTTCGTCGGCATTCTTCAGGCCAGCGAAGCGCAGAACGCACTGCTCAGCGCCACCGGCGGCACACAGTCCAGAGTCAGCATCGGCCTGATTGTCTGGATTGTCTTTTGCGGGATCGCCAGTTTTCTGTTTCTGGGCTATGGGGTAATGTCCAGAGGCGGCAAAAGAAACTGGCAGGAAATGATTCATTCGAAAAGAATGGAACTGAGCATGCTTGTGACCGGACTGACCGGCGCTCTGTTCTCGCTGCTTCTGTCGGCTGTACTCATTCAGTCGCTGCCGACGTACAAGTTCAGCAGTTCCGCGATCGCCTCGGCACACAAGCCGCCAAAAACGGAAACGATCGCCTCATCCGCTTCTTCTTCAACCGCTTCTTCGCAGGCACCCGCCTCGGAACAGCCGGCTTCTTCGGAAGAGCAGAATGAGCCGGGTGTGCTCGATCAGGCTTCTGGCGTCAACACGATTGAAGACGCGCAGACGCTGACCGCCAGACTCGACAGCGCGCAGCCTGATCAGAGCGTGGTGCTGGCCAAAGGTCTGGCTTCAGCGACCCTTTCGCAGTCCATTCTCAACAAAACCGGAAACTCCACAAACCTCGACAATACGATGCGCTATGGCATTAACGCCGCCATCCTTGGTACGCCGGGATCGACGATCAACATCCTCGGTACCGTTCTGAACACGAACGCGGTCGGTGCGCCTGCAGTAGCAGTCAGCGGCGAAAACGCCACCGCTTCGGTAACCGACTCGGATGTCACCGCTCTGGGCGACAGCTCGCCGCTTTTCATGGCACTTGATCACGGTTCGGTTTCCGTTTCCAACGGTCTGCAGAAAACGCTCGCTAACAGTTCGCCGATTTTTTACGTCGATGCAAACGGCAGCGTGACTGCGGATTCCAGCGTTACGGAAACAAACGGTCTGGCTTCGCCGACGCTGCTCAACGCGGGCACCTTTAACGGCAGCCGCCTGAGCATGGCGTCCAACACGTCTTCGGCAGCCGTTCTGATTCCGGGATCAAAGACAACGCTCGCCAACTGCGCGATTACCATGAACGGACTGGACAGCGATTCCGGCATGGAAGGCGCCTTCGTGGCCCGCACGGACGGACGCTGGGAAAAGGCGCAGGGTCTGACAGAACTGACGCTCAACAGCTGCTCGTTCAGCTACATCGGCCGGGCTGACCATCCCAATGGAGCGGCGTTCGCGGTACGCGACAGCGACTTCGTTCTGAACATGAACGCCTCCATGCAGCTGACCGGATTTACAACGCTGGTGCAGGCGGAACGCTCCAAAGTTACGATCAATGCCGTAACCCAGGTTGTGTACGGCAATATTAACGGCGACGAAAACAGCGAAGTGAACATTACCCTGACCGGCGCATCCGGACTTGGCGGATCAATCAATTCCGATCAGCGCATGAAAACCGCTGTTCTGCACATGGACGCCTCGTCCACGCTCGCTCTGAGCAGCGATATTTATCTCACCGAATTCGTTAACGAAAATCCGGCGGGAACCAACATCATCACCAACGGTTTTCACATTTACGTCAACGGACAGGCGGTCATCTGACCCCTGTCCGTTTTTTCAACCTGCACCGTTCTGGTCTTTGCGTCGGATCTGCTCCATTTCCCAGCGGACCAGAACCTGGACGCGTGAAGATCGTTCCGCCCCTGGGCTTTTCCAGCGCCGCTTCAGATATTCTGTCCGCGTTCATATATCTTTCTCTCATGCCGGCATACTTCCGGTACGCCGGGCGCTTTGCGGACCCGGCCTTTTCCATTGGATCGGCAAAATAAGGCTGTCTGAGCGAAATTCATGTAAGCGGTTAACACTTCGATGTTTGCGTAAGAATTCACAAGCTCACTTTTGGAAATTTCAAAGCATCCCGGCCGGTGATATACTAGAAAAGAACGTACGTAAGTACATGATTAAAGGAGGAAACACTGCATCCATGGCAAAGAAAACTGTCAAAGATCTCGATGTGAACGGTAAGAAAGTCATCGTCCGCGCTGATTTGAACGTACCGCACAAAGGCAGCGAGATCACCAATGACAATCGCGTTAAAGCCGCTATTCCTACACTCAAATATCTCACGGACAACGGCGCGAAGGTCATCCTGATGTCCCACCTCGGCAAAGTAAAAACAGACGAGGACAAAGCGAAAAACGATCTCGGCATCGTCGCTCCGCGTCTGCAGGAACTGCTTCCTGATGTAACTGTAAAATTCTGCCCCGTTACACGCGGCGAAGAACTTGAAGCAATGGTTGACGCCCTCAAACCAGGCGAAATTCTGCTCATGCAGAACACTCGCTACGAAAAAGGCGAAAGCAAGAACGATCCTGAGCTCGGCAAATACTGGGCTGGTCTTGCAGACATGTTCGTAGAAGACGCGTTCGGTTCTGTACACCGCGCACACGCTTCGACCGTCGGCATTCCTTCCAACCTGCCGGATAATGCACTCGGCTTCCTGGTGGAAAAAGAAGTAGACATGCTGGGCAAGGCTGTAGACGATCCTGTTCATCCATTCGTAGCCATTCTTGGCGGTGCAAAAGTATCCGACAAGATCGCAGTTATCGAAAACATGCTCGACAAAGCCGACAGAGTTATCGTTGGCGGCGGCATGGCCTACACCTTCGAAAAAGCACTCGGCCACAATGTCGGCAACTCCCTGCTTGAAGAAGACAAAATTGATCTTGCAAAACAGATTCTGAAAAAAGGCGAAGGCAAGCTGGTTCTCCCTGTAGATACCGTAATTGCGGACGCATTCTCCAATGATGCCAACACCCAGATCGTCGGCGAAGACATTCCTGATGGATGGATGGGCCTCGATATCGGACCAAAATCCATCGAACTCTTCAAGAAAACCCTTGAAGGCGCGAAGACCGTTGTATGGAACGGCCCGATGGGCGTATTCGAAATGCCAAAATTCGCAAACGGCACACTCAAAGTCTGCGAAGCCATTTCGGAACTGCCAGGCGCTACAACCGTAATCGGCGGCGGCGACTCTGCAGCAGCAGCTATCCAGCTCGGATTCGAAGACAAGTTCAGCCACATCTCCACAGGCGGCGGTGCTTCTCTTGAATACATGGAAGGCAAAACGCTCCCAGGCATTGCGATCATCGCAGAAAAAGACTAGTGAGAGACTGAGGATTGAATCATGAGAGACCAGATTATTGTTGGAAACTGGAAAATGAATAAGAACAACGCAGAAACCAAAGCGTTCTTTGAAGAAGTTGACGCGAAAGCCGTCAGCGACAAAGGACTCTACGGCGTAGGCGTTCCATTCACGGACCTGAAAACCGCACTCGATGAAGCGAAAAACCTCATCGTAGCCGCTGAAAACGTACACTTCGAAGATGCCGGCGCTTTCACTGGCGAAGTATCCGTTCCCATGCTCGAAGAACTCGGCGTGAAATACTGCATCATCGGTCATTCCGAGCGTCGTCAGATGTTTGGCGATACCAACGAAACCGTAAACAAGAAAGCCAAAAAGCTTCTTGCGGCAGGCATCACTCCAATTCTCTGCATCGGTGAAACAGAAGAAGAATACGACAACGGCAAAACCAAAGATGTCATCACGGAAGAACTCCAGGGTTCCCTGAAAGACATCCCGGCTGAAGAATATGCCAATATCGTTCTTGCCTATGAACCAATCTGGGCAATCGGTACCGGCAAATCCGCTTCGGTTGAAATCGCGGAAAACTGCTGCAAACTCGTTCGCGACGTCGTTCGTGAAATCGCAGGCGACAAGGCTGCGGAAGAAGTTCGCATTCAGTACGGCGGAAGCGTTAAGCCCAACAACATCGTTGAATACATGGCTCAGCCCGATATCGACGGTGCTCTGATCGGCGGTGCCTCCCTCAAACCGGATTCCTTCATCGAAATCATCGAAAAAACGAAGTAGTCCAAAATAACAAAGTAATCCCGGAAACAAGCCTGGCCATTGCGGCTGGGCTTTTCTTCTGCCCGCATTTCCAGTGCAGCGTCCGGAGAAAACGGGCGGCCGATAGCCAGCGTCCATTTCGAAACATTTTTTTCGGGAAGAGGGAGCGCTTTCTAGGCACAAAGCAGGAGTGTACGTGCCCCTTTTACGATTCGCGGACGATCTAAAAAAAGTGCGCTACAATATTAACAGTTCATAAGCAAACGGACATTACAAAGCCAGTTCGTTAAAACGAGAATGAAATAATTCAACTCGAGTAAAGAAAAGAGCCTGTCCTGATTTGCTAAAATGTGTCCTGAATCGCAAGAAAAAACACAATACGGACAAATGGGTCGCCGAACTTGTCGGTATGAGCACACAATGGCGTAGAAAGCGAGGAATCTTTCTGCTTAACATAACCAAAAGAGACTTTATAAAGCTGATTGAAAGACTTCTGATGCGTGTTCGCCAGGAGAACATCGATTCGTTCGAGATCTCTCAGGAAGCCAGACGAATTTATCAGGAAGCCATGCCCAGCGTCGGCGGATCGATCGACCGGTTCATCCTGTACGGCTACACCGTATTTCTGGAAAAACGGGAAGAGTGCGACGGTCTGGCGAGCGTGGAGGAACACATGGATCTTTCATTTGTCATCCCGCGGCGCTCCCTTCTTCTGTTTCTCGAACAGGTGGCTATTTTGCAAAATGCGACGCCCGAAGAGGCAAAACGCAATGCCGAAGCCGTAGTCACCTGGTTCGAAAAATGGCAATTCAAGTTTCCAAACTCATTTGTATAAAAAGTCAGCTAAACTTTCCGTGAAGTGAAAAAGTAATTTCCACTTTTTCGCACCAGATATGGAATTTGCTTTTTCACTTCCCAGACATTTTTCCAAAGGTGGAGGTATAGATAAAAGGTGGAGGTATAGATAATGGAAAAGGAAAGCAAAATCATTGTTGGCTTTAAGACCGTCGTTTTGGGGCTGTGCCTTTATATTATTGAACTGCTGTCTTTACCTGTTTTCGGTATACTGCAAAAAATGCAGACAAACGGCGATGGGTTTTACAGTGATTTTTGGAAGTACGCAGGAGTACAGCCTTACCCCGTAATCTTTATATTGACCGGCATTGTGATTGTGCTGGGAATTGCGTTAATAATTCTGGGATACAAGGACAAGAAATAAATCGCTGTTTACAAAATGGCAACAGATGAAAAATGCTGTTCCTGTATCCATCGTGAAGCGAAAAAGGAAATTCCATATCTTAAGCGTTTTTTGATCCACGAGAATTTTGTCTTGCAAGAGTCGATATTTATTTTGAGTAGAACTTTCCCAACGAGCTTAACTATACAAATCGCTCGTTTTTGAAATTTTATCTCATTAGAGAGCCTTTTTTTCGAGGCTCTCTTTTAATTCTGCCTGGCTTCATGACCAGACATGCGATTAACA
>NZ_JAHDSX010000160.1:0-255 GCF_020969955.1 Allobaculum fili
TGTGGTCTTTTCCCACTTCAGGACGTCTGCCTGATACTGCGCGAAGTCTGACCGGACTTTGATGGCTTCGAAGATCTTTCTTCTCGCATGGGCCATACAGTTGAGCTTTCTGCAGGGGCCATAGTAGTTGGCATATGCATAAAGCCCGTCTGTCATAAGGGCATGACGAAAAGAACCGCCAAGGAGGGCGATTACGAACTCCTGTTTCTTGTAAGGGAAAAACTTATAGACAGCCATCTGGTTCTCTTCATAGAT
>NZ_JAHDSX010000161.1:0-255 GCF_020969955.1 Allobaculum fili
GCAAGAAGTCAGAGCCCGACCAAGGGTG
The DNA here is from genome assembly GCF_020969955.1 of Allobaculum fili. Classification (NCBI taxonomy): domain Bacteria; kingdom Bacillati; phylum Bacillota; class Erysipelotrichia; order Erysipelotrichales; family Erysipelotrichaceae; genus Allobaculum; species Allobaculum fili. The sequence goes on from NZ_JAHDSX010000161.1 coordinate 29, forward strand.
ATGGCGTGCCTTTTGTAGAATGAACCGGCGAGTTGCTTTTGAATGCAAGGTTAAGCGGGAAAACGCGAAGCCGAAGCGAAAGCGAGTCTTAAGAGGGCGGCAAGTAGTCAGGAGCAGACCCGAAACCGGGTGATCTAGCCATGGGCAGGTTGAAGCAGAGGTGAAACTTTGTGGAGGACCGAACCGACCATCGTTGAAAAGCTGGCGGATGACCTGTGGCTGGCGGA
>NZ_JAHDSX010000162.1:0-255 GCF_020969955.1 Allobaculum fili
TTTCACCTTTCCCTCACGGTACTCTTCTCTATCGCTCACTCTTACTTATTTAGCCTTGGCGGATGGTCCCGCCTGCTTCCAACAGGATTTCACGTGTCCCGTTGTACTCAGGATTCCGCTCCTTACTCGACTCGCTTGCCGGTACAGGGATTTCACCTTCTCTGTCCGCGCTTTCCATCGCGTTCCCGTTCGCTCGTCTTTCATTTCCAGCGGTCCTACAACCCCATATCGCTATGGTTTGGGCTCTTTCCCTTT
>NZ_JAHDSX010000163.1:0-255 GCF_020969955.1 Allobaculum fili
AAAGGGAAAGAGCCCAAACCATAGCGATATGGGGTTGTAGGACCGCTGGAAATGAAAGACGAGCGAACGGGAACGCGATGGAAAGCGCGGACAGAGAAGGTGAAATCCCTGTACCGGCAAGCGAGTCAAGTAAGGAGCGGAATCCTGAGTACAACGGGACACGTGAAATCCTGTTGGAAGCAGGCGGGACCATCCGCCAAGGCTAAATAAGTAAGAGTGAGCGATAGAGAAGAGTACCGTGAGGGAAAGGTGAAA
>NZ_JAHDSX010000164.1:0-255 GCF_020969955.1 Allobaculum fili
GCAAGAAGTCAGAGCCCGACCAAGGGTGATGGCGTGCCTTTTGTAGAATGAACCGGCGAGTTGCTTTTGAATGCAAGGTTAAGCGGGAAAACGCGAAGCCGAAGCGAAAGCGAGTCTTAAGAGGGCGACAAGTAGTCAGGAGCAGACCCGAAACCGGGTGATCTAGCCATGGGCAGGTTGAAGCAGAGGTGAAACTTTGTGGAGGACCGAACCGACCATCGTTGAAAAGCTGGCGGATGACCTGTGGCTGGCGGA
>NZ_JAHDSX010000165.1:0-255 GCF_020969955.1 Allobaculum fili
GCCAGGCGGGCAGTTTGACTGGGGCGGTCGCCTCCCAAAGAGTAACGGAGGCGCCCAAAGGTGCGTTCAGTCTGGATGGAAACCAGATATAGAGTGTAAATGCATAAGCGCGCCTGACTGCGAGGCCGACAAGCCGAGCAGGGACGAAAGTCGGGATTAGTGATCCGGCGGTGCCGAATGGAAGGGCCGTCGCTCAACGGATAAAAGCTACCCTGGGGATAACAGGCTGATCCCGCCCAAGAGTTCACATCGACG
>NZ_JAHDSX010000166.1:0-255 GCF_020969955.1 Allobaculum fili
GGTCATTTAATGGTATAATAATGATAGAATTACACTATACAAAAAAGGAGCCGAAAATGTCTGTCCCAGCTGATATCCGGGCCGTCGCCCGTCCCAAAAATACGATTGTTTACGCTTATGGAAAAAACAAAGATCGATACGCTGTCAAACAGCGAGTCGGCTGTATTCGCAAGAATGGCCATTGTTATCCAGTCGATGGTCCTACTATCGGCCACATCATTAATGGCAAATTCGTACCTCTTGAAGAACCGACTT